>JAEZWY010000055.1 GCA_023442905.1 Bacillota bacterium
CTAGAGATGATGGCAGAATTTGTTACTAGGGTGCGAGAGCCGATGCCAAGAAAGTATACTTAAACTGAAACGCAGTCCTTTTTGGAGGCTCGAACCCGATTTTAGTCTGGCATACACGGGAGATTACGCTGTAGTCTTTGATAGCCTAATGAATTGAAAGTGATAAATCTATGTAACTTTTGACCAACCTTGTTCTAGGATTCTAATGGGCTTATGTTACAATGATGATAGTAATGAACTTAGAAGATAAACGGAGGAATACTATGCCATCAATTGAACCAATTTTAGAGAAAATGTTTAACGATAAGAAAGTACCCGTTAAGAAGAATAAATTCAATGAAGACCAAGTGGTTTTCTCAGGTGCTTACCGTATTGCTGAAGATAAAACGATTCCTTTTAACGTAGTAGCACGTGAGTTTAAAGAAGGTTCATCCATAACGGAATACCAAATCACTTATCGTAAACTAGTCCAAGTTGAAGATTTCAACAATCAAACAAAAGCTTTAGCAGTGATTAACGAAATCAACTTGAAACGTGCAGGCTACTACACTTTAATCTTGACTGGTGACGGGGAAATTTACCTACGCTTATTATCAAGAACCACTGAAGATCCACAATTATTGTATGAATTAATGGTCTTTGGTTCAGCGACTGCACGTCTTGTGTACCCTGAATTAGAAGAGAAAATTAATGGCAAAAAGGTTGAAGTACTCAAAACCCAACCAAAAGCTGAATAAAAATTCGAATATATAAAAGCTAATCCGCCTCAAAATGTATGTCCAATATTACGTACAAGGGCAGATAGGCCGTCATAAGTGCGCAACTCACCGCACTTATGGCGGTCTTTTTTTGCCCATTTTTCCAGTTTTGCTAGCAAAATTTGCCGAAATACAAAAGTTGCACAATTTTTATCGACAACATTAAATTCTTAACAATAAGTACATATCAAAAGTCGAATGTTCGTTTATAAAACCTATTTTCCTACTTAAGTTAACCTTCTTTTATCAAAACGTTCAGTTTTAACTTGTATTTACTCTTAAAGTTCGTTAAGGTAAGCACATGGTTATCCGGAAAACGAATATTCCAAAATAATTCAATGGAAACGTATGTGTTTATGAAAAGGAGCGATTTTTAGCAATGCTTATTTATTCAGGTAAGACGAAAAACTTATTCCAAGATGATAACGGCCAATATTATTTCCAATTTAAAGACGATGTTACGGGTAAAGATGGCGTATTTGATCCAGGTGAAAACCAAGTAGGGGCGACGATTGAAGGGTCAGGCCATAGTAATGTTGTGCTTTCAACATACTTTTTTGAATTATTTAAAGAAAAGAATATTCCCACACATTATATTTCTTCAAATACAACAGAGAATACGATGCAAATTAAGAAAGCCTCTGTTTTTGGGGAAGGATTAGAAGTCATTTGTCGGTTTAAAGCGGTAGGGAGTTTTATTAGACGTTACGGTGCTTATATTGAATCTGGTACGCCACTTGATGCCTATGTTGAATTCACTTTAAAAGATGATGACCGCCAAGATCCGTTGATTACCCAAGATGCCTTAGAGCAATTAGATATTTTAAAAGCTGGCGAATATGAACAATTAAAAAAATTAACCCAAGATATTTCCTTAGTGATTAAAGAGGCTTTAGCCGAAAAAGGCCTAGCATTATATGACATCAAACTAGAATTTGGTCGCTTAGCAGGTAGTGATGAAATTGTGTTAATTGATGAAGTTTCTGGCGGCAATATGCGTGTTTATAAAGGTGATGAATATATCGAACCTTTAGCGCTTGTGCATTACTTTGAATAAGTGGAGGACCAAAATGCAAGTCATTACAAAAAATAACGCCCAATTCGATGTTGAAGGTCAAAAATATACTAAAGAGGCCTTAGAATTTTTAAATTTTGCTGCGGATACTGAAATTGCTTTCTACAATCTTTACCAATTTGAGGGGGCTTCTGAAGCTACCCTTGAAGCGGTTCAAAAAGCCTTATTCGATACTAAAAAATTAACTTTTATCGAAGAAATCCCGACCGCTGACTACACATTCCGCTACCGCCAAGTGACTGGTCAATACAATGAACATGAGCAAATGATGACGGAAATGATCCAACATGTGCTTGGTTTTGAAGAAGTAAAAGTCTTCCATTCTAAAGTCGTGACTTTAAACAATGTCACACCAGACCAAGGGCAAATTTTTGAAAATTATTTCATCAATCCGGTTGAAAATACCGTCATTGCCATGGATGAACCCCCATTTGAAATTTACCCTTCATCTACAGAAGAGCTTGAGGAAGTTGTTGGTTTCACCGAAATGACTGAAGCTGATTTAATAAACCTAGCTCAAAAATTCTCCATGGACTTAGACGACTTGCTATTTTGTCAAGAATATTTTAAATCTGAACACCGTAATCCCAATTTAACTGAGTTGAAAGTCATTGATACATACTGGTCAGACCACTGTCGTCACACCACTTTCAACACCCAAATCGATATCGTGACCATCGATGCTGGTCACTACGAGCCCTTATTCAAAGCAGCTTTAAATGATTATTTAGAGAAAAGAGCACAACTTGGGCGATCTGAACGACCTATCACCCTGATGGACCTAGGTACAATTCAAAGCCGTTACTTACGGGAAAACGGCATTCTTGACAATGCTGAGATTTCACCTGAAGTGAACGCTTGTGCTTTAGAAATTAAGGTAGACGTTGATGGCACTGAAGAAGATTGGATCCTTTACTTTAAAAACGAAACCCATAACCACCCAACAGAAATCGAACCATTTGGTGGTGCGTCTACTTGTGTTGGTGGTGGGGTTCGTGATCCATTATCTGGTAGAAGTTGGGTATACCAAGGGATGCGGATTTCGGGGGCTAAAGACCCTAATCTGCCACTTGATGCCACTCATCCTGAGAAATTACCGCAAAGAACCATCACGAAACGTGCCTTAGAAGGTAATAGCGATTACGCCAATCAAATCGGTTTAACGGGTGGTTACGCTGAAGAAATTTACCATCCTGGTTATGAGGCTAAACGTTTGGAAACAGGGGCTTTAATTTCAGCGGCACCAAAAGAAAATATCGTCCGCGAAGTACCAGTTGCAACAGACAAAATCATCTTATTAGGTGGCCGGACTGGTCGTGACGGTTTGGGTGCAGCCGTTGGGTCATCGCAAATTCAAACGGAACAATCTCTTGAAAATGCAGGTGCTGAAGTACAAAAAGGGGCCGCAGCCATTGAAAGAAAAATTACTCGCTTATTTAGACGCGGAGAAGCAACACGTTTAATCAAACGTTGTAACGACTTTGGTGCTGGTGGGATTTCTGTTGCTGTTGGTGAGCTTGCAGATGGCTTGGACATTCAACTGGATGATGTACCGGTGAAATACCCAGGTATGCATGGTGGTGAAATTGCGCTTTCTGAATCGCAAGAACGTATGGCAGTTGTGGTTGCTGAGAAAGATATTGAAGCCTTTTTACAATACTGCGAAGAGGAAGATGTTGAGTCGACTATTATTGCTGAAGTGACTGGTAATGACCGGATGCAAATGACTTGGTCAGGTAAGCAAATTATTGATCTATCAAGAGCTTTCTTGGATTCAAACGGGGCGGCTAAACACGCGAATGCAACCTTACTACAACCGAAAACTCTTTTCCAAAATGATGTGAAAGCAGGGACAGTCTGGGATGAAACGTCATTAAAAGCTTATATGTCAACCTTAAATAGAGCAAGCCAAAAGGCTATGGCGGAACAATTTGACGGTTCGATTGGCCGTGCATCTGTACTCTTCCCATTTGGTGGTAAATACCGAGCAACGCCTGAATTAGGTATGGTCTCAAAATTACCAGTTGCTGGTGGTAAAACGACCACAACGGCTGGTATGGCTTACGGATTTGACCCTTACTTATCAGAACAATCACCATTCCACGGGGCTTTCTACTCAGTGATTGAATCAGTCAGCCGCATGGTGGCTTTAGGATTTGACTATAAAGATTTACGTCTATCCTTCCAAGAATTCTTTGAAAACTTACAAAATGATCCAGAACGCTGGGGTAAACCAGTTTTATCTCTATTAGG
>JAEZWY010000060.1 GCA_023442905.1 Bacillota bacterium
GATGAAAGTGCATCTGCGATAGCTACTAAGCTAGCGATAACACTTGTTGCTTCAACATCACCATGGTGACTCGCTATGGTATTCACAACAGTTTCAGGTTCTTGATATTTGATTGCAAATTCCGTACCAATTTGTACGTGAGATCCTTCCACTTCATGATCGACGGCTTTCCCGATATCATGCATTAAACCAGCGCGTTTAGCTAACTGTACATCTTCACCGAGTTCTGCTGCCATCACACCAGCTAATTTAGCAACTTCAATACTGTGATTCAAAACATTTTGGCCGTAACTTGTTCGGTAGTATAAGCGACCTAGTGTTTTCACTAAATCAGGGTGAAGAGAATGGATTCCTAAATCAAAAATGGTTTCTTCCCCTATTTCTCTTACTTTACTATCCATTTGTTTACGCGCTTTTTCAACTGCCTCTTCTATTTTGGCTGGATGAATACGTCCATCTCCAATCAATTTATCTAAGGCAATTTTGGCAATTTCACGACGAATTGGATCAAATCCACTTAATACGACAGCTTCAGGTGTATCATCAACAATCAAATCAATACCTGTTAAGGATTCTAATGTCTTGATATTTCGTCCCTCTTTCCCAATGATACGACCTTTCATGTCATCATTTGGTAAGTGGACAACTGTAACTGTAGATTCTGTAACTGTATCCGCTCCAGAGCGTTCAATAGCTTGAAGTACAATTTGTTTTGCAACTCGATCTGCCGTATCATTAGCTTCTTGTTCAGCTTTTTTAATTAAAATAGCTTTTTCATGCGCTAATGTTTCTTCCATTTCTTTTAATAATAAGCTTTTAGCATCTTCGCGAGACATTGCAGCCACATTAACTAAAACTTCATTTCGTTTTTCAATTAATGCCTCTGCTTCTTGCTCAGCTTCCGCAATTTTTTTCTTGCGGTCGCGTATAGATTGCTCTTCGTTACTTAATTTATTTTCTTTGTCAGAAATAGATGCATCACGTCTATCCAATTTCTCTTCTTTTTGGTTTAAACGATCTTCTTGTTTCTTAACTTCACTACGGCGATCTCTAACTTCACTATCTACTTCATTTCTATATCGTTGCAATTCTTCTTTTGCGTTTAAGATAATTTCTTTCCGCTCAGATTCTGCGCTACGTTTAGCATTTTCAATGATTCCTTGTGCGGTTATGTGTGCTTCATCTTTTTCACGTTCTTGTTCTTGTAATAAAGATCTTTTTCCTACATAAACGCCACCCAATACACCAACAATTAAAGCAATGATAGCGAAGGCAATTTCAGTAAATCCCATAGTTTCACCTCCGTATCTATTTAATTGTGTTCTTATTTTACATAAATATTAAAATACTATAAAACATGCATTACATGCACATAAGTTTATTTTATATTTAAGTGGAATGATTGTCAATCAAGTCAGCAGGTAAAAGCATGATAGCCTTTTCAAAAATATAGTAAAAAAGTCTTCCCCGTCGTGTCTAAACAGGAAAGACTTTGTAAAAATATATTTTATTCTGTTTCTTCTTCAAACAATTCTGCTTGTGCCTCATCCTTTGTTTCTAAGGCTGCAAGCTCTTCTTCACTTAATTTACCATTTTGACCAAAACCAAAATGTTGACGAACTTGTGCATCAATTGTTTCACGAATTTCTGGATTTTCACGTAAAAATTGTTTTGCATTTTCACGACCTTGGCCAATACGGTCCTCACCGTATGAATACCATGAACCAGATTTATTAATAATATCTAAGTCAGCAGCTAAATCAACTAGCTCACCTTCTTGAGAAATTCCTTCCCCATACATGATATCTACTTCCGCAACTTTGAATGGTGGGGCAACCTTATTTTTTACAATCTTAATTTTAGTTCGGTTACCAATTGCATTACCACTTTCTTTAATTTGTTCACCACGACGAACTTCTAAGCGAACTGTTGAGTAGAATTTTAAAGCTCTACCACCTGGCGTGGTTTCAGGACTTCCGAACATAACCCCAACTTTTTCACGAATTTGGTTGATAAAGATGGCGATCGTTTTAGTTTTATTGATGGTACCTGATAATTTACGCAATGCTTGAGACATCAAACGGGCTTGAAGACCGATATGTGAATCACCCATCTCACCTTCAATTTCGGCACGTGGTACTAAGGCTGCAACTGAATCGACAACAATGATATCGATAGCACCTGAACTCACTAAAGCGTCTGCAATTTCTAAACCTTGCTCACCGGTATCGGGCTGTGATAGTAATAGTTCATCTACATTTACCCCTAATTTAGCGGCATATTCAGGATCTAACGCATTCTCTGCATCAATAAAGGCAGCAATACCACCGCGTTTTTGTACTTCCGCAATAGCGTGTAATGAAACTGTTGTTTTACCTGAAGATTCTGGTCCATAAACCTCAATAATACGACCTCGTGGGTAGCCACCAACACCTAAAGATATATCTAAAGTTAATGAGCCGGTTGGAACTGTCGAAATTCTAGTATCTCCACGTTCACCCATTTTCATGATTGAGCCTTTACCAAAATTACGCTCAATTTTTTTCATTGCATCGTCTAATGCTTTTTGACGGTTGCTATCGTTTTTATCTATAGTCATGCGTAAATCCTCCTAAATGTTCTCTTGATTCTCTTTTATTTTATAATTCTTTTGTGAATTAAGCAAGAGAAAAGCGAACGAATGTTCTGTTATTTTTTTATGATTTCGAAATAGGCGGTATATACAGAACGATATTGGATATTTTGACGACTTCCTCTTAAAGTTGGTGTTAAAACTATAGTTGGCTTACCTGCTTGAGCGATACCTATATAGACCGTACCAACTTCCTTACCTTCCATAGCATCCGGTCCCGCAACTCCTGTAAAAGATACACCAAAGTCTGATTGATATAGGTCGCACACATTTTCTGCCATTTCAGTAGCCGTTTCAGCACTTACCATACCATAGGCTTCAAGTGTTTGTTGCTGTACATTTAATACATTCGCCTTAGCTGCTTCTGTATAAGTCACTGCTGATCCCTGTAAAACCTTTGAAGCACCAGGCACATCAACCACCTTTTTAGCGGCAAGACCGCCTGTAAAACTCTCAGCAAAAGCAATCGTTTGCTGACGTTCAGTTAGTTTTTTTACCAATACTTCATTGATACCTAGGTTTTCACCTTCCCCTACATAGTAATCACTAAGTCGATGATTAATTGCTTCGGCAAATGATGCCAGCATAGGTTTCGTTTCAGCTTCATTTTTACCGGCAGATGTTAACCGGACTGTCACCATAAAGTTACCAAAATAGATAGCAACAGTCGGATTTTCCTGGGTCATAATTAAATCATCAATTGTATCTGCTAGTTGTGATTCACCAATACCAAAATAATGCAGATATTTTGAGCTAAGTACTAGGTCATTCTGATATTGGTTTATTAGATAATCTGCCACATAATGGTTAAACATGTGCTTCATTTCAGATGGTGGTCCAGGTAATAATATATATGTATGATTATTGTGTTCAATAGCTGTACCTAAGGCTTGCCCCACATCATTTGGAAATGTATAACCAGTTTCAAAAGTGAGACCCATGGCTAAGTTATTTTCAGTCATTACCCTACCCTTAAAACTCGCTTTAATCGATGCCATCCCTACTTCATCATGAATTAATGGTTGCCCCAAATATTCCGATATGGTTTGTTTGGTTAAGTCATCACGCGTTGGACCCAAACCACCCGTATAGATAATAATATCAGCTCTTTGTTCAGCCTGTGCAGTAACTTTTTTAAGTCGTTCCGGGTTATCACCAATAACCGTTTGTACATAATGGTCAAAGCCTAATTCATTTAATTTCCTTGCAAGAAATTGGGCATTGGTATTGGCAATTTGCCCCATCAATAATTCAGTTCCAACAGCAATAATTTCTACTTTCATTCTATTCCCACCTATTAGATTATACGTTTTATTTATGCGAAAGCGCATAGTAAGTCTTGTATATTATAAAATAAAAAAAGAGCCAGGTAAAAACCTGAGCCCTTGAAATGATTGTTACAGTCCATCGGAAAATACCGAAATATTTTTAATAAAGTAATCTACGCCTGAATAGATCGTAAAGATTAACGCAAGATACAACAGAATTTGTCCTATTGAAAATGGCAAGAATCCTAATGGGAAATCACCGATTAACAAGAAGATGATTGACAGCATCTGCGTGAAAGTTTTCAACTTCCCAGCACCTCCCGCTGCCATGACTGTCCCTTTTTCAACTAGTAATAAACGTAGTCCTGTTACTGCAAGCTCTCGCATGATAATAATAGACACTAACCATGCTGGGGCTAAATCAATACCCACTAAAGCAATAAAAGCTGTTGCAACAAGCATTTTATCAGCCAATGGATCGGCAAATTTACCGAAATTAGTAACTAAGTTATCACGTCGTGCAATGTAACCATCTAACCAATCGGTAAATGATGCTACTGCAAAAATTACTGCTGCGACTACATATTGCCAATGCCATTGACTACCCAGCACTTGAGTACCATTTCCACTTGCTGGAATAGATATAAAGATCATAAAAATGGGAATCATGATGATTCGAATGATGGTTAATTTATTTGGTAAATTCAAATAATCCCTCCTAGTTGACTGTCTACAATATTACTTATAGTATAGCATTTTTTAACCTATAAAATATGTGTATTGCCCTATTCTATTGTTTCGTCCGCGTTTTCTTGGAAGATATTTACAGTTCGTGGCTTAGAACCTTCTTGTGGACCAACGATTCCTCGCTGTTCCATATCATCCACTAAACGTGCTGCACGGTTATAACCAATTCTAAATTGACGCTGTAACATTGAGATCGATACAGTTTCACGCGTTTTAACGAACTCTAATACAGTATCCCACATATCATCCAAATCTTCGCCCGGTGCTGATTCTTTCGTTTCAGTTGGCATCATTGATTCTACATAATTTGGTTCCTGTTGCTCTTTGACAAATGTAACCACATGCTCTACTTCATCATCAGTGATAAATGCGCCTTGGACACGAATAGGTTTTGATTCACCCATTGGAAGATATAACATGTCTCCGCGACCTAATAATTTTTCGGCACCATTTTGGTCGATAATTGTTCTTGAATCTGTCCCTGATGATACTGCAAAAGCGATACGCGAAGGCACATTCGCTTTAATTATTCCTGTGATAACATCAACAGATGGTCTTTGAGTTGCTAGAATCATATGAATACCAGCTGCTCGTGCCATTTGCGCTAAGCGGGTAATTGCCGCTTCTACTTCTTTTGAAGCAACCATCATCAAGTCGGCTAACTCATCCACGATGACGACAATATAAGGTAATGATGGATGCGCTGTACCTTCATTAAGATTTTCTTCATGTATGAAGTCATTGTAACCGTCAATATTCCGTTGTCCTGAAGCTGCAAACAATTCATAACGACGTTCCATTTCTTGTACGACTTTTTGTAAAGCCTGCGCTGCTTTTCGTGGGTTAGTTACAACTGGTGTCAACAAGTGAGGTATGCCATTATAAATTGATAATTCTACTTTTTTAGGATCAATCATCATTAATTTAACTTCATTTGGCTTAGCCTTCATCAAAATAGATACGATTATACCATTAATCGCAACAGATTTACCGGATCCAGTAGACCCCGCAACTAATAGATGGGGCATTTTAGTCAAGTCTGCCGACCGGATATTTCCGGAAATATCTTTTCCTAAAGGGACTTCTAAGACCTTCCCTGATTGTAATTGATGTTCAAATG
>JAEZWY010000113.1 GCA_023442905.1 Bacillota bacterium
GTTGTGAATGGCTTCTCAGGTGTCGGGGGCGGAAACGCGACAGATACCCATGTTAACTGGCCGGTCATTCCTTGGCCAACGGAATATGCAGACGCCTACCACTACCAATGGGACCAAGTCTTAATCCCTTATTGGAAGAACATTAACCAAGAAGCAGGGGCAGCGGGCGTTAAAATCGGGATTGAAATGCACGGTGGCTTTTTAGCCCATACCCCAGCAACCATGTTACGTTTACGGTCTGAAGCAGGGGACAATATCGGTTGTAACTTTGACCCATCGCATATGTGGTGGCAAGGAATTGACCCAGTCGCAGCCATTAAAATTTTAGGTAAAGCTGGCGCAATCAACCACTTCCATGCCAAAGATACCTACTTAGACCAAGACAATATCAACATGTACGGCCTAACTGATATGCAACCTTATCAAGATGTTGCCAGTCGTGCATGGACCTTTAGAAGTGTTGGTGAAGGCCATCCGATGTCCGAATGGTCACAAATGTTGGCCCAATTGCGGATTTACGGCTACGATTACGTGCTTTCAATTGAACACGAAGATCCAATTATGTCAGTAGACGAAGGACTAGATCGGGCCATTACCAACTTGAAATCTGTCTTGATGCGAGACCAACCCCAAGAAATGTGGTGGGCATAGATGACAAAACAAGTAAATAACAAATTAAACATCGCAACTGTTGGCTACGGTGGCATGGGGACCTACCATGTCCACGGCCTGATTCCAGCTGAAGCCGACTACTTACAAGTGGTGGGGACTTACGACATCGATCAGAGCCGAAAAGACGTGGCGGAAGAAACGGGCACTTACGTCTATCCAGCCTTTGATGCCATTTTAGATGACCCAGAAGTCGATGCAGTTTTAATCGCTACACCTAACGACAGCCATAAAGAACTAGCTATTCGCTCAATGCGGGCAGGGAAACATGTAATTTGTGAAAAACCAGTGGCCATGAATACCGAAGAATTCGACGAAATGATAGCCGTAGCTGAAGAAACAGGACGCGTACTCATGGTGCACCAAAACCGTCGCTGGGACCCAGACTTCTTACAAGTCAAAGACATATTCACAAAACGTCAAGCCGTTGGAGATGTCTTCCAGATTGAATCACGCGTCCACGGCGCTAATGGTATTCCGGGCGACTGGCGCCATCTAAAAGCCCACGGTGGCGGTATGGTCTTAGACTGGGGAATCCATTTATTTGATCAACTATTGTGGCTAGTAGATTCACCAATCAAGTCCGTTTACTCAGACTTATCTTATATCCTAGGCGACGAAGTAGACGACGGATTTATGGCTTATATCACCTTTGAAAACGGCATCCGCGCCCATGTTGAAGTTGGGACATCCAACTTCATTAGCCTGCCTCGTTGGTATATCAAAGGTAACCAAGGAACAGCCATCATTGAGGACTGGGAAATGAACGGGCGCATTGTGAAAGCAACCGGTAATGATGTGGAGAATAAACCATCACCGATTAGAGCAGGCGTCGGTTTGACCAAAACAATGGCACCACCAGTTGATGGCGTCACTGAGACCTTACCATTGACAGAAAGCCAACCAGCAGCCATATCATTTTACAAAAATTTCTATGATGTGGTCGTTAATGGTGCAGAACCAATCGTAAAAAATGACCAAGTTCGTCAAGTAATGCAATTAATTGATCATATTTTGGCTTAGCTTTGTTCCAATAGTTGCTGAAGATTAAATAGTTAAAACAAAAGGTCGTGATATTTAATCACGGCTTTTTATTTTGAACGACTATTTTTAAATAGAGAACAAAATGTCCTTCTTCGATTTCGAGAAGGACACGCTTGCATGCAAAAAAGACTGTAAATAAATACAGTCCCTTTTATTAAAAAGTATGAGGATCGGCGTCAACATATTCATGGATAAAGCGGGTGGATGCCTGCTCAGGGTCCAGTGCTTCGAATAAAATGTCTACAGCGCGAGCGCCAATAATATGAGAATTTAGATTGATATAGGCATCGTTATTTTTCCGACTAATTTGATCTTGTTTAAAGGCAGAAAAGGTAACGGTTTTGATGTTTAAATTGTCTTGCGTGTGTAGATAAGCACGAATACCTTCTGAGACCAGTTCATCAGAAATGACCATACCGTCAATATTTTCAAGGTCTAGTGTATCTTTAGCTAGATTGTAACCATCGCTTGGCAAGAAGGCAAAGTCGTTATAAATACGTTTTGGATCATAAGCTAATTCATGATCTTTTAAGGCACGTTCATAACCTTTGTGTCGGTCGGCGATAAAGAATTGATTCATATCCCCACCGATATAAGCAATTCGCTGGCACCCTTGTTGAATCAAGGATGCCGTTGCTTGGTAACCTATTAAGTCATTGTCGTTATCAACATAGTGAACTTTCGTATTATCAGGTGAACCGATGACGACTGCTGGACAGTTGACCTCTTGGGCGAACCGCAATAGGGGGTCATTTTTTGAGGCATATAGAAAGATTAAGCCCTCTACTTGCTTACCGTTAACAATTTTTTCAATATGTTTCCGGCGCTGATCCTCATCTAAACCAACGGAAAGCAGAATAGAGTAATCATGTTTGGCCATCTCAAAATTAATCCCACGTAAGACGGTAGGGAAGAAGGGGTTTTGATAAAAGGCGTCAGTTGCTAGGGGGAGAACAAGGCCAAATGTTTTAGAATGAGCGCTTGCAAGCCCTTGCGCATAAATATTTGGAAAATAATTCATTTCCTTCATCACAGTACGAACTTTATTTTTGGTTTTTTCGCTTATTGAAGGGTTATCAGCGATCACCCGTGAAACGGTAGAAGGTGCTACACCCGCTCTTTTAGCGACATCTCGAATTGTAATTGCCATAAGTGTTATCCTCTCT
>JAEZWY010000014.1 GCA_023442905.1 Bacillota bacterium
GTCTGTTCGCTCGACTTGCATGTATTAGGCATGCCGCCAGCGTTCGTCCTGAGCCAGGATCAAACTCTCATGAAAGATTTTCATGAGCTTGATTGCTCATTAAAGTTTGCTGACTTATTTATAGTAGCTCTCACTACTTTGAATTGTTGGTTTCAATTGCTACGCAATTGATTCCCTACACAATTTTGGTTCGTCTTCTTTGTTCAGTTTTCAAAGGTCTATCTCGTTGCCTTGCAGCAACTCGTATATCATATCATCTTCATTCAAGTTTTGTCAAGTAAAAGTTTTTAACTTTTTTTGATTTCTTTTTGTTTGAAGCGACTTAATTATCTTACCTTATCCAGGATATGTTTGTCAACGTTTTTTTGAATTATTTTTTTAATTCAATTGCGTGACTTGCAATCCATAAAGCTTAATAAGTTTACCATTCCAAAATGAAGATTGTCAACATTTTTTTAAATTGTTTTTTTGTTTCCAAAACAAACAACTTCATAATAATAGCACGTCCTATAAGAACCTGTCAATTATTTTTTTCTGTTTTTTTCGATTGACGTTACGTCGAATCGACAAGATTTATAATATCAACTAAGCTGAATTTCGTCAATAGTTTTTTTGTCTTTTTTTATAATAAATACAAAAAAGGCCGAGTATTATTACTCGACCCCTTTCTCTTACTATAAGAGTATTTAATTTAAGCGTTGATTTAATTCAGCTGCTAAGTCTTCAAAACCTGGTTTCCCTAATAAGGCGAACATATTTTTCTTATAAGCTTCTACACCTGGTTGATTGAATGGGTTCACGCCATTTAGATATCCAGAGATAGCTACAGCAATTTCAAAGAAGTAGATCATATAACCTAATGAGTAAGCATCCATTTCTGGAATAGTTAACACAAAGTTAGGTACATCCCCATCTGTATGTGCCAATACAGTACCTTGGAACGCTTTAGTGTTTACAAAATCAACATCCTTACCTTCTAAGTAGCCTAATCCATCTAAGTCTTCATCAAAAGCTGGTATTGCGATTGACTTGCTTGGTTTATCTACTTTCACAACTGTTTCAAATAAGTTACGTTGTCCTTCTTGGATATATTGACCTAGTGAGTGTAAGTCTGTTGTAAAGTTAGCGCTTGATGGGTAAATACCTTTTCCGTCTTTACCTTCTGACTCGCCAAATAGTTGTTTCCACCATTCTGAGAAGTATTGTAATTTTGGTTCATAATTGATTAGTAATTCAGTTACTTTACCTTTGCGGTACAATACATTTCTTAATGCAGCATATTGGTATGCTTCATTTTTAGTTAAATCTGCATCGCTGTATTCTACCATTGCATCAGCAGCACCTTGCATTAAAGCATCAATATCTGCACCTGAAACAGCAATTGGCAATAGCCCTACTGGTGTTAGTACTGTAAAACGTCCACCAACCGCATCCGGAATAACGAATGACTCATATCCTTCAGCATCAGCTTCTGATTTTAATGCACCATTCGCTTTATCTGTAGTAGCGTAAATACGTTCTTTAGCAGCTTCACCATATTTTTCTTCCAATAGTTTTTTAAAAATACGGAATGCTACTGCAGTTTCAGTTGTTGTTCCTGATTTAGAAATAACATTCACAGAGAAGTCTCTATCTCCAATAGTTTCAATCAATTCTGCAATATAAGTTGAACTTAAACTATTACCAGCAAAGAAAACTTGTGGTGTTTTGCGTTCTTCTTTAGATTGTAGATTTGCAAATGAATGAGATAAGAAATCAATCGCAGACTTAGCACCTAAATAAGATCCACCAATCCCTAATACAATTAATACATCAGAATCAGATTGAATTTTAGCAGCTGCTTTTTTAATACGTGCATATTCTTCTTTATCATATGCTTTTGGTAAATCTACCCAACCAATATAATCACTTCCTGCACCAGTTCCTTCACGTAGAATAGTATCAGCAGCAGTAACCAGCGGTTGCATTTGTGTTAATTCGTGTTCTGCAATAAATTGGTCAGTATTACTATAATCAAATTTGATATGTCCCATTTCAATACTCCTCATTTATAAAATATTATTTTGTAGCCATTTTGTTTAATGCTTCCTCAATCCACCCTGGCATTTGTTCTTCTATAGAGACAAAACCAATTTTTGGTGCATGCCGTTTTTTAGGCCAAGCATTTTTAGCAGGTTTATTAGAGGTTGCAAGTTTTTTTAATGCTCGAATAGACAAACTCATTTTGCTTGTAAACTCGTCGATATCGATAATTTTTACCTTCAGTTTTTCACCTATAGTAAATTTATCATCCACATTACTCACATAACCATGATTGATTTCGGATATGTGGATTAAACCTTGATGATTCTCATCTAGTTGAACAAATACACCATAGGGCTGTAAACCTGTCACTTCACCCTCAACTACATCACCAATGTGGTAGGGAAAATCTTTAGTTGTCATGAAGCGTTATCCTTTCTAGCGTGTTTCTTACTCGTTTTCAAAAGTAACACTAGTAATAACAACCTCTTCTAATGGTTTATCTGATGCGTTACGAGGTTGGTTTTCAATGTCGTATACTACATCCATACCAGAAACTACTTGTCCAAATACTGTATGTTTTTGGTCTAGCCATGGTGTTCCACCATTTTCACTATAGGCTTCAATAATCTCTTCTGGCCAGCCACCAGCTTTCAATTGCCCTAGCATTTGTGCGGGTACTTCTTTAGCAGTTACAACAAAGAATTGAGAACCATTCGTATTTGGTCCTGCATTTGCCATAGATAATGCGCCATTAATATTGAACAATTCAAGACTAAATTCATCTTCAAATTTTTCTCCATAAATAGATGCGCCACCCATACCTGTACCAGAAGGATCGCCACCTTGAATCATAAAGTTAGGGATTACACGATGGAAAATAACACCATCATAGTAACCTTGTTTTCCTAATGTCACAAAGTTTTCTACTGTTTTTGGTGCTAATTCTGGAAATAATGCAACTTGGAAAGCGCCTTTATTTGTTTCAATCGTCGCTTTTAATTGCGTATCTTTAATTTCTAATTGTGGATAAGTCATTTTCTGCCTCCTAATTATTTCTAATCTTATTGTAACAAATACTAGCTAAAAATTCTCCATTTAATGTCCGAATATTTTTAACTACTATGGTTAATAAAGTTTTTCTTATTTTTTCTTTTTACAGCGAAACATTTTCCGAATGATTCTTTTTCATGCTATTATTAAATTAAATAAATTCAAGGAGGAAAACATGAATACGACAACTAATTTTCCTTTAGTCGTTACCTTTGCAGCTATTATGATTGCGCAATTGGTTAAATATCCTATTGCTGTATTCTTCAAGAAACCTAACGCTAGCTTATCCATCATTCATGCTACCGGTGGAATGCCCAGTTCACACTCTGCTGCTGTTACTTCGCTTATCACCGCTTTAATTCTTCAGTATGGTTTCTTCTCACCAATTGTAGCGATTGCCGTTTGTTTTGGTATGATAGTCATGTTTGATGCCATGGGGGTTCGTCGCCAAGATGGAGAACAAGGTGTTTTGATTTATAATCTGATGAAGATTTTGAAAGAAAAAGCAAAAGAGACAGACGATCAAGATTTGCTCAATAAACTAAACACTTTAGATGAGGACCGTATGGTGATTAATGACTATCTAGGCCATAAACCTTCAGAAGTAATTGGTGGTATGACTACTGGTGTACTTGTTACATTAGGTATTCGCTTTATATACAACTTATTAAATATGCCATTATAATTCAAAAATAATTAGAAAGAGATCAAAATGACAAATAATAGAACGGACCTACTCATCGTTGGGGCTGGTCCAGTAGGTATGTTTACTGCCTTTTATGCAGGTATGCGTAATCTAAGTGTACGCTTAGTCGATTCCTTACCTGAAATAGGTGGTCAACCAAAAGCTTTGTACCCTGAAAAAAATATATTTGATATACCCGCTTATCCGAAAATTACCGGCCATGAACTAAGCCAGGTGTTAACCACGCAATTAGACCGTTTTCGTGAAACAACACAAATCCATTTAAATGAAAAAGTACTTACTATTCAAAAAATAGACCAAGATTTTGTTATTGAAACGAGTAAAAGTACCTATACGGCCGGTGCAATTATTATTGCTGCTGGTAATGGTTCTTTTAAACCTAGAAAAATAGCAATTACCGGCTTAGCTGACTATGAAGATAATTACATTTCTTATCATGTTTCAAACTTTGATAAATATACAGGTAAAGAAGTAGCAGTATTAGGTGGTGGTGATTCTGCTTTCGATGCGTCTTTAGCATTAGCCGATTATGCAAAAAAAGTATATTTAATTCACCGACGAGACCGATTTAGAGCGCACGAATATTCTGTCTCCCTTGCCAAACAAAAAGATAATATCGATTTTATTACGCCTTATGTACCTGAAGCACTAATTGGGCAAAACAAGGAATTAACCGGAATTCAAATCGCTAAAGCTCGCAGTCAGGAAACGAAGCTACTAAATGTAGAACATATTTTTATGACCTATGGATTTGTATCTTCTATAGACGAAATTCGTAACTGGGGATTAAAAATTGAGAATGAATCCATTCAAGTAGACCATAATTTACAAACCAATATTCCAGGTATTTATGCTGTAGGTGATATTGCTAATTATCCAAACAAAGCAAAATTAATTGCAACTGGATTTGGTGAAGCACCTCATGCGATTAATCAAGTGGCTCATTATTTATTCCCTGACCGTCGAGTTGCGCCATTGCATTCGACCTCTATGTTCACTGACTAATACCTAATAAAGACAAAAACTACCAAGGAGCGTATACAAATGCACTCCTTGGTAGTTTTTAAATTCCCAAAATTTGGCGGTTAAAATCTTTTTTCCCTATACGATAGACTACTTCTATTCCTATTTGTAGAATGACAAAAACGGATAAAAAGCACAATAAGAAGAAAGACTCATGTAGGACTAAAATAATGGGGTCAGTTATAGGATTGAATAACCAAGCATCGTTGTTAAATGCTATCTCATGAAACGCAATAAAAATGGTATTAAAATTAAAGATTAATAAAACGATTACTATAATAGGTAACCATCTTAGTTGCTTGAAAGGCCAATATAAACGCCACAAGTTACGGCTAACTTTCAATTTGTATAATGAATACAAACCAACAACAGCAGAAACTATCAAAGTAGCATAATTCAAGTAAAATAAGTGCTTGACTTCCATAAAATGAAAAGCTGCTGAAGCTGAAGTTGGAAAATCTGTCATGGCCAAATTATCTATCCATGGAAAATTCAAATAAGCCAGTAACTGTAAATAATTCTCTACGACTGTCCAAAAGGATAAATTAACCAATTCAAAAGACTTTGAAAACCATAATGATCCCATAAATAGTGGTACGTTAGCTATCGTAATTGTAATGGCCAAACTAATAAAGAAAATCAATAGTGCTAAAACAACTATAAATAAACGTATATCATGTAAAAATTTATGACCAGGTTGATAAGAGTGCTTCATAATTTTCCACCACCAATGTTGGCGTCACGCCGAATTCTGGTAAATCGTCTTTAGTATGTACGCCAGTTTCAATAAAAATAGAGTCAATTCCTGCATTTTCGGCCGCGGAAATATCTGTCATTAGATTATCACCAAGAAATACTGCCTGATCTTTTCTATATCCAAGCTTAGCCAGTGCCCCTTCAATAATTAAAGCATTCGGCTTTCCACATACAGTTGGCGATACCCTTGTCGCTGCAGTAATAACTTGACCTAAGGCACCTGCACCAGGTACGAATCCTCTGTTTGAAGGAAACTGAACATCGGGGTTAGTTAGATAGAATGCTGCACCTCTTTGAACAGCAATGGATGCTTCAACTAATTGCGAGTAGGTCACTTCTTGATCAAGCCCAACTACTACAATATCACAGGCTGCTTGATCTACATCATCTACTAGCTTAAAGCCAGCTTGTATTACTTGGTCTTTTAAATAGCTCATGCCGATTACATAAGCATTCCCTTTGTTTTTTACCAATTTACCTGATTGTAAATCCTCCGCCAAAATAAAGCGTAAAGTATCTACTGATGTATAAAATGATGCCCCTGAACACTTAAACCCGTAATTTTATTTAAATTATCTGCAGCTGCTTGATGCTCTCGCATTGCATTATTGGTTACAAACATAAAAGGTATTTCTTCTTGAATCAAGCGTTCGATAAAATCTTTCGCACCCTCTATTGGTTGACCGCCGCGGTACATCGTACCATCTAAATCAATTAAAAAAACTTTATCCTTAAGAATCATCTATGATTTATCCCCTTTTTCTTTAATACTAAAGGAATGTTGGCGTTTAGTTACTACCTTCTTTTTCACTGGTTTTTGACTTTGCCCACTTTTATTGGTTTGCTTATTCTGTGATATAGAAAAAGTTGGTCCCTTAGTTTGATCATATTTCTTATTTGATCTTTTTTGTTTCGTTTTATATTGGTTTGAACCAACTGATTTTTGTCGGTTGTCTCCTTTTTTACCTTGATATGACTTTTTACCTGATGGATGGTTTTGTTGATATTTACTTTGCCGATTACGCGAAGTTTCATGGCTCTGGCTTTTCTGTTGTGCCCAAAAATCTTCATTGCGTTTTTGAATCTCTTCTGGTGTTCGTTCATGTGCAATGACAAAATAAGCCGCACCAAAACTGGCATATTCTAATAGGTAATCTGGTAAATGCTTAATCTTTTGCTCCAAACTACCAATCTTAGCATCATCAGCAAAGAATCCTTTTAAACGTAGTTGTTCATAAGACCAATCGCCCACTACAAAATCATAAACATCTAAGATATCCATATATCGGTCAGCCAAGGCTTCTATATCTAACGCCTCACGATAATTATCGATGACAACAAAAGATTGGCCATTAATACGTAAATTTTCTGGATTTACTCGCTCTATCTTTGCAATTGGATAATTTAAATTCGCACGTTGTTCTTTTAATTCTTCTTGTCTTTTACGACTTAACATCCAATACCTCCTTACTAATCTCTATCTCAATTCATCACTATGCTTTCACATGTATGTCAATAATCTTCTTTTAAACCATATATTAGGCGTCATCTCGACTACTTGCCTGGTGAATTCTATCTGCAAGTAATTCTCTAATAAAAGGTTGTGACCATAAATAATGGTTTTTATTCGTTAATTCTGTGAAAAACGGCAAATACAAAAGATGGTCAATTGTAATGATTTTCAAGGGTTGGTCCAGGTCAAGATGAGCTATTTCTTCATTGTCTAATACCATTAATTGGCCAAAAATATCCCCTCGAAAACCTGATCCCTTAATTGGCATTGCTTGAAGGTCAGCGCGTAACGCTACAATTTGTGGATAAATATCCTGTAAATATTCCTTTACACTACACTCAACAACCATCAAACGGATTGGATGGGGTAAGGCCTTATGTAAATCATACTTGGAAACTGGACCTGCAGGTAATCCTTGTAAAAATAATCCAGAATTTACTATAGCAATATCTGCACCACTCGCCTCTTTCATAGCCATCAATGTATAATATTGCAAAGGCGAATAGTGGTGTTCATCAGCAGCTAAGGCAATTGGCAAATGACCAATGACTTGATTTTTTAACTGTATTTGCCCTTCTTCTAACCAGTTTGAAATCTGATGATCGTCTGCTTCATAAGCAGAAATTCGATCCGAGGCGATTAATTCCTCGTCTAATTTAAAGTGGGCAGGATAGTCAATCATAACACCAGATTGATTAGCCATTTCTCTTTTATATGGCGTGTATAAATGGTCTTGTTCTTGTAATCTATTCATTTCAAGTGTTAAATGCCCCATGAATTGACCATACTTACCACCACCTGTTAATAGGGTATGCCCAACCCATTCCCCTTCCGGTAAAACATGGTGAGTATGCGCACCAAAAATTACTAGAATTTCAGGAAATTGTTCAGCAATCTGGCGATCTGTTGGTAATCCGAGATGACTAAGCAACAATATACCATCAAAACTTTCACTTGCTTTAATCTCTTTCAAAACACGGGCAATACTTAATAATGGATCAATCGGTGTCCACCCAACAACGCCATAAGAAATCTCAAATGGTGCTGTCATACCAAGTACAGCAAATCGACTACCTTTATCAGTTTGAATCATGGTGTAATCTTTAGTATATTTAGGCGCTTTACGCGTATCTTTGTCGACGATATTACCTAGAACCACTGGGAAATCTGCGTCTCTATATAAATTATCTAAGACATCGTGTTGACTACCAATACCTTCATTATTACCAATTGTTGCTACATCAACACCGATTTCATTCATTAACTTGACCATATTTTGCCCTTGGCTAGCCTCAGTTAAAGGATGCTGGCGGTCTACGGCATCACCAATATCAAAGAGAAAATAAGCCTCATCTTCATCGCGATGTTTATCCGCCTGTGTTTGATAATAACGTAAAAATTTTGGCCAATTCTCAAGGTGAGAATGCCAATCATTTGTATGATAAAAATGAATTATTTCCTTCATATCAACACCCCATTCATTCTGTATTATCATATCATATTCATATACTTTTCAACATGTGAAAAATCTTGTAATTACCTTGTACATATCCTTTTAAATGAAAAAAGAAGTTAGTCTTTTGGGACCAACTTCTTTTATGGATATGTAGAAGGATTACCCTTCCAAAATATTTTGGGCTGTAAATCCAAGTTTTTTCGTTAAGTTAATAAAAGTTTCCAAGTCGTCTTCGCTAAATTCTTGGAACATATCAGCAATTAATTGACTATGTCCTGGGAAAACTTCTGCCATTTTTTCTCGGCCAAGTTTTGTAATTTCAGCATAGATTACACGACGATCTTCAGGATTATGTGTACGTTCAACAAACCCTTTGTCCTCTAAACGATCTATCACATAAGTTAAACTGGATGAGGGTATTAAAATGCGTTTCCCAATTTGTTGAATAGGTTGTTGTCCACGGTTATACAGTAATTCCAAAACAGTAAATTCGTTTTCGCTTAACCCTTTTTTACGCATATCTTTTTTTAACACTTCAAGGATATATTGGCTTCCTTTTAAGTGAACACGTAAAGCGTGTAAACTTTCAGCTGTTTGCGACGCGTCATGTTCTGCAGGCATGTTTTCACCTTCTCTTTCATTTCTTTGTCCATAAATATACCCAACTTCAAAATATTAATCAAGTAATGGCATGAAAATTCATGGGGCTTATCGCCTTCAAAAATGCGATTTCTATTTGAGTTTTCGACATTCACAAAATGTTATCTTTGGATCACTCTCACATTTTGGATTGCGGGCAGTACAGTATTCTCGGCCAAAATAAATAAACTGATGGTGAGCATCCCGCCATCTTTCTTTAGGTATTTTTGCCATTAAGGTTTCTTCTGTTTCTCTCACACTTGCTTCTGGGTCAACAATGCCCATTCTTTTTGTCACTCGTTCAACATGCGTATCTACTGCAATTGTTGGAATACCAAAGGCTTCGCTTAATACCACATTTGCTGTTTTACGACCAACGCCAGGTAGTCTAATCAATTCTTCTCTAGTTTTAGGAACTTGACCACCAAATTCATCACGTATCATGATCGCTGTCTTTTTCATATTTTTAGCCTTATTATGATATAAGCCTATTGTTTTGATGTAATCTTCTAGGTCTTCAAGCTCAGCCTCAGCCAGATGATCTGGATCTGGATATTTAGCAAATAAGGCAGGTGTCACTTTATTAACTGCTACGTCAGTTGTTTGCGCCGACATAAGAACGGCAATGACTAACTGAAATGGCGTTTGGTAGTCCAACATGGTTTTAGGATTTGGATACAATTTATCCAATTCATCTAGTATAGCAATAGTTTCTGCTTTTGTTTTTAAAGGTAATTTCGTCAAAACGTATCCCTCCCTTACTTATTCAACCATTTAGTTACTGGTACTGGTGGTAAATTTTGCTCTTGTGTTTTTTGTTTATTAAAATTAGTTGAATCTTTGGCTTGGGTTTGTTTCCGTTTAGACCAGTTCAATAAGATGCGGTCCATATAATTCAATGAATAAACATTATTTAAAACCATTTCTTTTAAGGCTTCTTTTACAACATCTGGATCATAACCATCTTTTTGGAACCAATCGCCAATTTTTTGATACTCGATAGGCGATAATTGTCGCCCAAATTCAACTTGTATCATGTCAAAAACTTCGCCCTCTTTAGTGGCTTTTGCTTGTTTAAAGCGGTGGCTTTCGTCTTCTTCATCTAATTGTGTTAATTTCTGATACAAGGGATCTAACGAGTAATACTCAACCGATTTTCCTTCATCATTTTTATAAAAAGGAATACTTAGAAACCCCCGCTCAATTAAAGATTGAATCATATCATAAAGTTGTTGATCTTTCAGACCCATTCGTTGACCAATTAATGAAATCGCTGGAAAATCCTCTCCAGCCTGTTGAAAAGTCAGAAAATGAATCAGTAACATCATCTCTTCATTGCTAATATTTAAGCGATGATAAGATTCTAAAACACGATTGCGTAGTACAGTATAGTAT
>JAEZWY010000069.1 GCA_023442905.1 Bacillota bacterium
CCTTACTATTACTACAAACAGCAGGTCTAATCGAATTAGACGAATCTAAAGGGTTATTACCAACAACAAGTGACATTACTTCAAATCCAAAAAACTTACAATTTGAAGAAATGGCAGCCAACCAAACAGCTCGTGCTTTAGCTGACGTTGATATCTCATTAATCAACACCGACATGGCAACCGACGCAGGTTACGTGCCAACACAAGACTCAATCTACCTAGAGCCAGTCGCAGAATCATCAAAACCATACTACAACGTCATCGCAGTCCAAGAAGACCAAACTGACAATGAAGTATATAAAACAATCCTTGAATACTATCAAACAGACGAAGTCGCAGCAATCATCGACGAAATGTCAGCAGGATCAAGCATTCCAGTATGGGAAGGCGCACCAGAGCCAAGCGGATCAAATTAATATTAGAATGAAATAGGGATATAAAGGGCATTAATTAAAATATGAATTGGTATCTTTTTGTTTTAAATTAAAATTTTCTCCAAGCCATTGTAACACTGTAAGTGTGATGCTAATCTAAATTTGGTTATTAATACTAGAGTAGAAACATAATGTAAATACTTACTGATTTAGTTTCAAGATAGTAAGTAGGTATTATAAATCTATCTGGTATTAGAAAAATTGATTATAGTACTGACACTATGGCCATTAGCATAATCCTCAGGTTGAATTGGAAATAATGGGTAACAGATATAGTGAAATGTATTGGTGATGAGCTTAAGAAGATTACTAAAAAGAGATTGGATTAACAAAATTCAGAAATAAAATTTGAGTTTTATTTCTTTATAATGCGCAAGTTATGAAAACTAGTAGCATTGAGAAGTAATTACAATAAAAGGAAGATGATGAACTTGGTCGATATATTAGGTCTGAGCTAGTTATTTTTGAGCAGATTAGCAAACCTATCCGATGAAATTTTAGCAGATATATCTAATCCGATGAGGATAAAATATCAGTGCCAAGAATTAGATAATTCTATAAATAATATATACGTTTAGAAAACTCCTCTGATTATATAATTTACAGAGGAGTTTTCTATTTGAATAATTGAGAGTATTTGTAGGTGAAAAATATTGGTAATAATAAGGTATAAATCTGTCAAAGAAGAATTAATAATAGAAAAATCAATTAAAAGAACATCCCCCATGATATAATTTTATAAGCTCGTATGAAATCATGCCTAAAGGTTATACTACTAAATTTTTAAGTATATTAAGTTAGAGTTGAAAGTATCTACTAATTTTTAAGTTTGTTTATAGCTAAAATAGAGACTATGGGAAAACAATTTTATTATAAAAACTTCTGAATTCAAATTTAGCACAAAAAATGGTATGCTTTACGAATATACGTTCGCACAAAATAGAAAATTGGAGTGAAAGAATATGACGATATTTGATGAAGGGTTGCAATATGGAACTGAGACTATTGCAAATACAGAGAGCCAATTAATCTTAGAAAAAAAATTCCAACAATTTATTGATGATGAACCCTATGTAAAAAGTAGTATTGCAGAGATTTTGTTGTCAAATAATTCACCTACGTATAAATTTGTAAGAGAAGTAGAATATATAAATGGAATAACTTCTGATTTTACAATCCTGGATGAAGAAAATAAAAAAATCATAGGAACATTAGAATGTAAAAGGCCTGATATTGGAGTAACGGAATTTGTTAGAGGAATAGGGCAGTCATTTCAATATGAGTATTTTGCTGAAAACAAAATTAAACCTAGAAAGTACTCATCTTATGACTATTCTAATAATCTATCTATAGAAAGAAACAATGCGATTGTTATTCCCTCAGAATTTTATAAGAATACCAAATTAAATATTGCCAAGTTTAAATACCCAAAATCTACAATTTTAATTGAAGTTAATCTGAAAAATCATAACGTCAGAGAAATCAATGATGTTATTTTGAAAAACATCGGTGCTCAAAACAATAATTTAATTGCTATCTCGTCATATTATTTTAGAGATAATCGAATATTTGAATTCTATATTTTATTGAAATATATAGCTGTGAAGCAAGCATTATTAAGCGATTTTATTAATAGAAAGTCTGCGGAACAAGATTTACAAAAATTAGAAACTCCAAATAAAAGAAATTGGAGAAACGCTTTTATTACACTTTCAAATTTAAATTTCATAGATTCTAGTAACTTATTAACAATTTCAGGTAACAAGTTAAATAATATGAATTTGGTACAGTTCACAAGTATGCTTTATACAGATTATATAAAAAATTATGTAGATGAGATAATGGAATTATTTGAGGAAAAACCTGAAAGTCTTAAGATGTCTAATCAAGAAATAGCTGATTTGATTAAAGAAAAATATAATGGCAAAGATATACTATATTTGACTCAAAGCAATGGTCGATATATTTCCAGTTGGTTAAATATAATGAGAGATGATTTAGGATGCATCACGTTTAAAAGTAGATCACGAGATAGAGAAATTCGTTTTATACCAAGTCAGTTAAATATTCAAGCTTTAGAAGAAAAAATTGACCGATATTCTAGTGGAAATACTTATGTCGAAAGATTTGAAAAAGCAGTTAAAGGAAAGGAATATTTTTAGAGATATGAATACAGGATATAGTTTATTAGAGACTTTTGTTGGCGCTGGAGGTTCACATATAGGATTTATGAAAGAGAATTTTAGAAGTCTCTATGTGAATGATTTTGTAAAAGAATGCTTACAAACGTTAGAGTACAATAACAGTAATCTAAAAGAAGAAGGCACAGTATTTGATAATACGCCAATTGAAGAAATTGATTCTCATCAATTAATAAATCAATTACAACTTCAAACTAAAGAATTAGATGTAATGTTTGGGGGTGTAGTTTGTAAAGGGTTTAGTTTAGCTGGAGAACGCAGTCCGAACGATATCAGAAATACTCTTTATAGAAAACAACTAGAATTAGTTAAAGAATTTTTACCTAAAATTTCCATCGTTGAGAATGTTCCTGGTATAGTAAATTCAAAGATTCTTGATCCAAATACACCAGAGACAATCAAAACAGAAGTAGATGATCTTTGGTTACGCTTAGAGAGATACAAAGGAAAAAAAGCTAGTTTAAGAAAAAGAAATGGAATTACTGATGATTTCCTCGAATATGGGAAAGAATTAAGAAAAGAAAAAGAAAATATGTTGCTGAAATTGAATCAAGATGGCTATCTAGTTTCAGTATTAGAAGACTTAACAAATATATACAATGATTTAGGTTATAAAGTACAGCATAAGGTGTTAAATGCTGCTTGGTATGGAGCTGCCACTAAACGTGAACGTGTGATAATTGTTGCAATTAGGGAAGATATTCAAGATGATTTTGAATTTCCAAAACCAGAATTTATGAGTAAGGAAATTTTTAAAAAATGGATGCCACAAGAGTATTTAAATTTGCCTAATCCTAAGACGGTTAACGATGCATTAGACATGATAGATTATGATAATATAGATGATGTAGATAATCTGCCTATGAAGCATCAAGAAAAGACTATAGAGCGCTTTAAATATATACCAGAAGGAGAATCGATAGCAGATTATATTGATGATCTCCCAGAAGAATTGAAAATCAGTAAATTTTACTCCCGAGGCTCGACTATGAGGTTAGCTGGTAACAAACCGAGTCCTACTTTAGTACCTGGTCATAGTAACTTTCCTGTTCATCCCAAGGAACATAGAAGTATTACTGTTCGAGAAGCTGCAACAATTACTGGTTTTCCGCTAGAGTATAAATTTATTGGCACTCATTCAAAAAGATGTGAACATGTCGGTAATGCAGTTCCGCCAGCATTAGCGCAGGCATTAGCGAAAGAATGTAATAAAATTCTTGATAGATATTATCGATAAAAAAGGCGATCAATTATATAGGAAGGGCAAAATTATGTTAAAAATTTATAATACATTAACCAATCAGAAGGAAGAGTTTAAACCACTAGTGCCAGGAAATATTTCAATGTATGTGTGTGGTCCTACTGTTTATAACTACATTCATATTGGGAATGCCCGGTCTACTGTTGCTTTTGATACAGTACGTCGCTACTTTGAGTATCGTGGCTTTGAAGTGAAATATGTTTCTAACTTTACGGATGTGGATGATAAGATTATTAACCGTGCGAATGAAGAGGGGTTAACACCTGAACAAATTGCGGATAAGTATATTGCAGCATTCTATGAAGATACGGATGCTTTAAATGTGAAACGTGCCACTAAAAACCCACGGGTTGTGGAGAATATGGATGATATCATTCAGTTTGTGGCTGATTTAGTTGCTAAAGACTTTGCGTATGTAGTGGACGGTGATGTGTACTACAGAACGCGTAAATTTGAAAAATATGGTCAATTATCTGATCAAAATATCGATGATTTACGTGCGGGGGCTTCTGACCGATTAGAGGCCGATAGCCAATCGAAGAAAGAAGACGTGGTGGACTTTGCTTTATGGAAGTCAGCTAAACCTGGTGAAATCTCTTGGACTTCTCCTTGGGGTGAAGGTCGTCCAGGCTGGCATATTGAATGTTCTGTGATGGCGACCAAACTGTTAGGGGATACTTTAGATATCCATGCAGGTGGCCATGACTTAACTTTCCCTCACCATGAGAATGAGATTGCCCAATCTGAAGCACATACAGGTCATACCTTCGCGAATTACTGGATGCATAATGGCTTTGTTACTATGGGTGATGACGATGAAAAGATGTCTAAATCTTTAGGTAACTTTGTGTTAGCCCATGATTTAATCCAACAAGTCGACCCACAAGTGGTTCGCTTCTTCTTAGCTTCAGCGCATTACCGGTCGCCTTTAAGATTCAACGAAGAAAATATTCAAGATGCAACCAACAACTTAAACAACTTGAAGACAGCTTATGCGAACTTAAACTACCGCTTTGAGGATGCCAAAGAGAGCTTAGATAATGATGCGGATGTCTTAGCACAAATTAAAACATTAGAGAAGGACTTCATTGAAGCCATGGATGACGATATCAATACACCTAATGGTTTAACTGTGGTATATCGTTTAATGCGTGATATGAATGTTTATACAAACCAAAAAGAAGTATCCGTGCCAGTTCTTGAAGCTTTCAAAGAGGCCTTTACAGCCTTGTTAACAATCTTTGGGGTAACTTTATCTGATGAAAAAGAGTTGTTAGCGGATGATATCCAAGCTTTAATTGATGAAAGAAACCAAGCTCGTGCTGACAAAAATTTTGCTCGTGCGGATGAAATTCGTGATCAATTAAAAGCAGAGGGCATTATTCTTGATGATACTGCTCAAGGTACGCGTTGGAAACGTGCGTAAGCTTAATCGCAAACTAAAGTAATGAAAATCAATACAGAAATGAGTCGACTAAATGTCTGAAAATGAGTCTTTATCAAAAAATGAAATCAAACAACTAAGTGGCCTAACCTTGGCTTATTTAGGCGATGCTTCTTGGGAGGTTGTCGTGCGTGGTCACTTGGTCAAAAGTGGCCTAACGAAACCCAAAGATTTACATAAAGCAGCTACTGAATTTGTGTCTGCAAAAGGACAAGCGCTATTAATAGATGCTATGCAAGCTGAGGAAGGATTCCTTACCGAAGATGAAATCACCATCTTTAAACGCGGGCGTAACGCTAAAAGTCACTCAAGCGCTAAAAACGCAGATATTCATACTTATAGAATTGCAACCGGATTTGAAGCATTAATGGGCTTTGCCTATTTGAATGATCAAGACCGTTTTAAGGAAATTGCAGCCTTCTGTATTCAATACATTCAACACGCACAAAAAGGGGAGTAATCACATGGCTAGAGACAATCAAAGACAACAAAATCGAGATAGAAGACCCCGTAGCACCAATAATGAAGCAGAATTAGATCAAGCGCCTGATTTCGTCTATGGTTTTCATGCCGCAATGGAAGTGCTAGAAGGTGACCATGATGTTAATAAAGTCTTCCTACAAACCGGTCTAAATGAAAAAAATGCGCAAGCTATTTTAAAAGCTGCCAATAAACGAAATATCTTAGTGTCTAATGTACCAAAGGAAAAATTAGATACCCTTTCTGATGGCGGTAACCACCAAGGTGTTGTAATGGCTATTGCAGCATACAAATATGCAGAATTAGATGATATCTTCAAGAAAGCAGAAGCAGCCAATGAAGACCCAATTATCATGGTCCTAGATGGTATTGAAGATCCGCACAATTTAGGGTCTATTTTAAGAACTGCTGACGCATCAGGGGTTCATGGTGTTATTATTCAAAACCGTCGTGCTGTTGGTTTAACGCAAGTTGTTGCTAAAACTTCAACTGGGGCGATTGAACATGTTCCTGTCGTACGTGTAACCAATATTTCTAAAACCATTGATACTTTAAAAGAACGTGGTGTATGGGTATTTGGTACAGACATGACAGGTCAATCAATGTGGGAAATGGATGCAACACTACCAATTGCTGTTGTGATTGGTAATGAAGGTAAGGGTGTTTCACCAGGTGTGAAGAAACATCTTGATGGCATGATTACCATTCCAATGCGCGGTCACGTTCAAAGTTTAAATGCCAGCGTAGCGGCAGGATTATTAATGTATCAAATTTATCAAAGTCGTATGGGTAACAGCTAATCAGTGAATTGATTTTATAGTAAGTTGATGAAGAAAGGAGGGGTGATATGGCACTAAGAAAAGAACGCTTAATCGTTGATGGTTACAACATGATTGGTTCATGGCCTTTACTTGTAAAGTTGAAAAATCGAGATGAAATTGAGGCTGCAAGAGACTTGCTGTTAGAAACCCTTTCTAACTATGTAGGCTACCACGATATCGAAACATGGGTGATTTTTGATGCCATGTTCGTCCCAGGTATTTCTAAATCATATGATCAATTTAACCTACATGTCGTCTTTACTAGTGAAGGGCAAACTGCTGATTCATATATCGAAGAGATGATTGTGGACTTGGTGAGCCCATTACATAATGTAACGGTAGCGACAAGTGATTTAGCTGAGCAGCGGATTGTTTTCCAAAAAGGTGCTTTAAGACAATCAGCACAAGAGTTATATAGAGATGTACAGAAAACCAATGTGGAAATTGCACATGGTGGTAATGATTATGAATACAACAAATATCAAAGATCCATACCATGGTCAGTCCATCAGCTAGATAAATTGAATGATTTTTATAAAGGTTTAATTGATAAGAAAAGTGAATAGCATGATTTGATGTGTTTGGTCTTTTGGACTGCGCCTGGTTGATCTATCTGGAGAGGACAAATCTATGGCAAAGCAGAAACAAAGTAAAGACCAGTCACAGGTATTGGATTTAGTGTTGCAGGGGAAAAAAGAACTTACTGAGGAAATATTTGATGCATTATACCAAGAAGTTTTACCTACCTTATATGCTAACCGTTGGCGCATCCCTAAGTATATTTTGGAAAATGATGATTACTATCAAGAAGCTAGAATTAGTCTAGTACAAGCTGTTCAAACATATCGCATCAATAGTAAGGCAGCCTTTACAACTTACTTTGCGAATGTGTTTAAGAATAGGTTGCTGGATATTCGCCGGATGCATATGACAGACAAACGTATCGCTAATTTTAAGGTGGAACGTTCACTAGATTTATTTGCAAGTGAAGGTGAAGAAAACAATATAGAAAACCGATTGAGAACCAAAGAGTTTCCACCTGAATATGTATATCTCTTCAATGAGACAATTAATAGATATGAAAAAAGTTTGTCTGATATGGAAAGAACGGCATATGGTTATTTCAAAAAAGGTTTTTCTTACGAAGAGATGGAAAAACTCACGGGCTTTACCAGAAAACAGGTTCATTCATTAATCGCTAAGTGTAAACGAAAGTATCGCCGAATATTATCTGATTATTTTGGTGATAAGGATTGAAATAAAATTGTGCCATGCATAGTTTAAAACTGTGCATGGTTTTTTCTTTGTTTATTTATGGATTAACTTTTATGGGGTAGCTTACATTTGTATAGTGAAAAAGTGAGCAAAGTAGTTTATGATATTTTTGGAACTTGGTGAGTTTTTGGGAGTTTTGCCAGTTTTTCATTTATATGGGCGGTTTGCACGGACGCTTGTAAATACATTTTAGGAGATTGTGTATGGAAATCTTGGGTATTATTGGTGTGTTTATCGGTATTTTACTGATTATTTGGTTTTCTGTTAAAGGGTTGCATATTATTATTGCGGCACCTTTA
>JAEZWY010000085.1 GCA_023442905.1 Bacillota bacterium
GTTCAAAGTATCGCCAACACATGCTGCTGCAACCTGGCTATTACACCCAGATGCGCCAGCAGTAGAAGAGCCAGCTGAAATTCAACGTCGTCACAAAATCTACGAAAGCCTATCAAAAGGTATCGTGCCAGAAGGCTACAACGATGGTGCACCTCAAGCTGAGTTAGATAATCATACTGAAGTGGTTACATCAGCAGATACTGAAGGTGTGATTGCTACAGGTGGAGTAGATATGGAAGGAGATGACGCAATTGGCTAATGAGCAAGAACCAATTTTAAAAGTTAGAAATTTAAAACAATACTTCAATGAAGGCTCAAAAGGTGAAGTACGCGCCATTGACGATATCTCTTTTGACATTTTCAAAGGTGAAACATTTGGTTTAGTTGGTGAGTCTGGTTCTGGTAAAACAACTACCGGACGTGCTGTTATGCGTTTATACCAACCAACTTCAGGTGAAATCATTTTTGAAGATAAAGATATTGCTTCATTAAAAAACCGTCGTGATATGTTAGACTTCCGTAAAGACATCCAAATGATTTTCCAAGATCCGTACGCATCTTTAAACCCTCGTATGAAGGTTGAAGATATTATTGCTGAAGGTCTAGAAATTCATGGTTTAGTGAAGACGAAAACTGAACGTAAAGCGAAAGTCGCTGATTTACTAGAGCAAGTTGGGTTAAACCCACAACATGCTACCCGTTACCCACATGAGTTCTCTGGTGGACAACGTCAACGTATCGGGATTGCACGTGCACTTGCAGTGGCACCAAAAATGATTGTAGCGGATGAGCCAATTTCAGCGCTTGACGTATCGATTCAAGCCCAAGTAGTTAACTTGCTTGAAGAATTACAAAAGGACTTTGGCTTAACATTCCTATTCATCGCCCATGACCTTTCAATGGTGAAATACATTTCTGACCGTATTGCCGTAATGTATATGGGTAAAATAGTAGAACTTGCTGATGCTGACGAATTGTATTACCACGGTCTACACCCTTATACGAAGAGTCTTTTATCTGCAATTCCTTTGCCAGATCCAATCTACGAACGCAACCGCCAACGTATTACTTACAACCATGAACCTTTCAAAGGTGACGAATCAATGGTTGAAATCGCACCAAACCACTTTGTATACTGTTCACCAAATGAAGTTGAACTATATAAAGAAATGCGTGCAAACCAAGGCGAATAATCAAATAGAAAAGGTGACTTCGGTCGCCTTTTTTATTTGCCCACAATTGTATGTCAACCATACTTATGGTAGAATAACTAGGACATTAAAACGGAGGGGTATCTTTTGTATAATATATTATTAACCATTCTAATTATTATCGCCTTTTTACTAATTCTAGTAGTTGTTGCACAACCTTCTAAAGGAAACAGTGCAAGTAACTTAACTGGTGGTGGCGATGCAATGTTTGGTAAAAAGAAAAAAGCACGCGGATTTGAAGCTGTTTTAAATCGATTTACAATCATCTTAGGTGTAGCCTTTATGGTGATTGCCTTACTATTAGCAAACTTATCTTCATAACATTTGGGCGGTTCTGCTAGGGAACCGCTATTTTTATGCCTTACGTTTGCTGATGACAATGCAATTAATTGATTTAAAAGCGAATAAAACTTACAATGGAATAGCGAAGTCATTATGTATAAATTATGATAATATAGTAAGATTGAGAGTGGATATGCATGCAAACAAAATTACCAGAACCATTTTTCTTTGAGGGTGATGAAAGGGCAGTAATCCTTTTCCACGCCTTTACAGGTACTTCGAACGACGTGCGGATGTTGGGACGTCGGTTAAATCGTGAAGGTTACACTGTTTATGCACCTCATTTAACAGGACATGGCACTATGGACGTCTTCAATTTAATTAAGGAAGGCAATCCAGTTGCATGGTTACAAGACGGTCAAGATGCCTATGATTTTATGCTTGAAAAAGGCTATAAGCAGATGGCAGTTTTTGGCTTGTCATTAGGTGGTACAGTGGCTATCTCCGTGATTTTAAATAATCCGGCAATTGGTGGGGGCGTATTTAATACACCTATTGTCACAGATCAAGCTATTACTGATTCCAATGTACCAACATCATTTATGACCTATGCCCGAAAAGTCCAAAAATACGCTGGTAAAACCGAAGCAGAAATTAACCAGTCGGACAACAAAGTAGCCCAACAATTACATACAACCCTTGCCGGTGTTCATGCTATGAACCGTGACTTAAGCGCACGACTAGATGAATTGAAAGTGCCAATCTACATTGCAGCTTCTGGTCAAGATGAATTAGTTGACCCAACCGCTGGAGAGCAGTTTGCAGATGCCATTACCACTGCACCCGTTCATTTAAATATCTTTAATTCAGCAAGGCATGTAATCACAGTCGGTAAATACCACCACGAATTTGAAGACACAGTAATAGAATATTTAACCAACCTAAATTGGGAGAGAAATAGTGAGTAGAAAAATTAATTATATGAAAAAAGAAATCCTTGCCGAGTTGGCAAGTTCAGAAGAAAATTACACAGCACAAACTTTAAGCCAAGCCTTGTCTTATGACCAAGCAGACGATTTTGCCGATTTGGTGAAAACTCTCGCTAAATTAGAGCAAGCTGGTGACATTGCCATTACAAGCAACGGTACCTTAAGTATCAAACAAGACAAAGAAACTTATACAGGGGTATTTACCCAGAATGCACGTGGATTTGGTTTCGTCAAAACTGATGAACTTGAAAAAGACATTTTCATCGGTAAAGGCAAAACCAATGGTGCCTTGCAAAGTGATGAAGTGCGGGTGAAAATCACCAGAGAAGCTCATCCTGCAAATGACAAGTCAGCTGAAGGTGAAATTGCTGAAGTATTAGTCCGTCATACAACACGCCTTACAGGTGAGTTTACGCCCTTTAATGATAATGATAAAGCGTCAACAGGTTTTATCGGTAGCGTGAAACCGCAAAACCATGGTTTAGACAATTTAACCGCCTTAGTAAAACCAGATGGCTTACACCCAGTAGAGGGTGAAATTGTTGTTGTCGAATTAGTGGATTATCCAGATGACCAACACCCATTTGCAGTTGTTGGTAACGTCATCCAACAAATCGGTCATAAAGATGAGCCGGGTGTAGATATCCTTGCCATTTTAAACATGTTTGAAATTCCGCATGAATTCCCTAATGAAGTTTTAGATCATGCCAATGAAGTGCCTGAAACCATCTCAAATGATGACTTAAAAGGACGTAAGGACCACCGTGACCTGTTGACTATTACAATTGATGGGGCAGATGCAAAAGACTTGGATGATGCCATCTCATTAAGTAAATTGCCAAATGGAAACTATCAATTAGGCGTCCATATTGCTGACGTGTCTTATTATGTGACAGAAGATTCAGCAATGGATAAAGAAGCCTATGAACGTGGGACGTCAGTTTATCTAACAGACCGCGTAGTCCCAATGTTACCGCAACGTTTATCTAATGGTATATGTTCATTACATCCAAATGTGGACCGTTTAACAATGACAGCTATCATGGAAATTGATCATAACGGCGGTATTGTTGAT
>JAEZWY010000155.1 GCA_023442905.1 Bacillota bacterium
AATATAGAGCCGCGATTTTTATGTCCTATATATGACCAGTAGTTGATCAGACTAACGCAAATAATTGATTTAAATACTAATAAAACTTACAATGGAATAGCGAAGTCATTATATATAAATGATGATAATATATTAAGATTGAGAGTGGATATTCATGCAAACAAAAATACCAGAACCATTTTTCTTTGAAGGAGATGAACGGGCAGTTATCCTTTTTCATGCCTACACAGGAAGCTCTAACGATGTGCGAATGTTGGGGCGTCGTCTAAATAGAGAAGGATATACTGTTTATGCACCTCATTTAACTGGTCATGCTACCATGGATGTTTTCGACCTAGTCAAAGAAGGTAATCCCGATGCCTGGTTACAAGATGGACAAAATGCTTATAATTTTATGGTTGAAAAAGGCTATAAAAATATTGCTGTCTTTGGACTATCTTTAGGAGGTTCAGTGGCCACTTCAGTAATTTTAAATAATCCGGTGATTGGTGGCGGTGTGTTTAATTCACCAATCGTGACAGATCAAGCAATTACTGAATCGAATGTGCCAACATCATTTATGGCATATGCTAAGCAAATACAAAAATATTCCGGGAAAACAAAAGAAGAAATTAATCAAACAGAAAACCGATTAGCCCAACAATTACATGCCACGCTAACCGGAATCCAAGCAATGAATCAACAAATAAGAGAACGATTAGATGAATTAAAGGTCCCTTTTTACATTGCAGCATCTGGTAAAGATGAGTTAGTAGACCCGACAGCTGGTGAACAGTTTGCAGATACTATTACTACTGCTCCTGTTCATTTGAGCACCTTTAATTCAGCTACACATGTAATTACTGTCGGAAAGTATCATCATGAATTTGAAGATACAGTAATAGAATTTTTAACCAACCTAAATTGGGAGTGAAATAGTGAGTAGAAAAATAAATTATATGAAAAAAGAGATCCTTGCCGAGTTGGCAGATTCTTCAATAAATTATACAGCACAGACGCTAAGTCAGGCCTTGTCTTATGACCAGGCAGACGACTTTGCTGATTTGGTAAAAGCAATAGCTAAATTAGAACAAGCAGGGGAGATAGCGATTACTAGTAACGGTACTTTGAGTCTGAAACAAGACAAGCTTTATTATACTGGGATTTTTACCCAAAATGCACGAGGCTTCGGCTTTGTTAAAACTGAAGAACTTGAAAAAGATATCTTTATTGGTAAGGGAAAAACGAATGGTGCATTACAAAATGATGAAGTGAAGGTAAAAGTTACCAAAGAAGCTCACCCAGCGAATGATAAATCTGCAGAAGGCGAAATCGCTGAAGTACTAGTACGACATACAACAAGATTAACTGGAGAGTTTACGCCTTTCAATGATCAAGATAAGGCTGATACTGGCTTTATAGGTAGCGTAAAACCGCAGAACCATGGTTATGATAACTTAACTGCTTTAGTAAAGCCGGATGGGTTACATCCAGTTGAAGGTGAAATTGTTGTCGTAGAGTTAGTCGACTATCCAGATGACCAACATCCTTTCGCTGTTGCGGGGAACGTTATTCAACAAATTGGCCATAAAGATGAACCTGGTGTAGATATACTAGCAATCTTAAATATGTTTGAGATTCCACATGAATTCACTGAGGATGTTTTAGCGCATGCGAATGAAGTGCCGGAATCAATATCTAATAATGACTTACAAGGCCGTAAAGACCACCGTGATTTACTAACGATTACAATTGACGGTGCAGATGCTAAAGACTTAGATGATGCGATATCATTAAGTGTATTACCAAATGGTCATTATCAATTAGGAGTGCATATTGCTGATGTCTCTTATTACGTGACAGAAGATTCTCCTATGGACAGGGAAGCTTATGAACGTGGTACTTCAGTGTACCTTACAGACAGAGTAGTGCCAATGTTGCCGCAAAGACTTTCTAACGGAATTTGTTCACTACATCCAAATGTTGATCGTTTAACTATGTCAGCTATTATGGAAATTGACCATAATGGAGGTATCATTGATTATGATATCCATCCGTCTATTATTCATTCAGATTATAGAATGACCTATAGCGATGTCAATGCGATTATTACGGAAAAAGATCAAGTATTACGTGAAAAATATAGTGAAATTACAGATATGCTGGAGAATATGGCTAACTTACATGAGATTTTATACAATAAACGTGTGAGCCGTGGTGCAATTGATTTTGATTCTCGTGAAGCTAAAATCCTAGTAGATAATGAAGGCCATCCCACAGCAATTGAAGTGCGCGAGCGCGGGGTTGGTGAGAGAATGATTGAATCATTCATGTTATCAGCTAACGAAACAGTGGCTGGCCATTTTACAAGAAAAGTCCTTCCATTTATCTATCGTGTCCATGAACAACCGGATGAAGATAGAATGCAACGTTTCCTAGAATTTGTCACGGCTTTTGGTATTGTGCCTCAAGGAACTAAATCTTCAATTCGTCCAAAAGATATTCAAAATATCTTGCGTGAAGTTGACGGGGAAACATTCCAGCCGGTTGTAGCAATGATGTTGTTACGCTCTATGAAACAAGCCCATTATGATATTGAGCCAATTGGACATTATGGATTAGCGGCTGAAGATTATACACACTTTACTTCACCTATTCGTCGTTATCCGGATTTAATTGTTCACCGTTTAATTCACTTTTACGAAAGTCACGCGCGTCCAAATGCTGACAGACAAGAAAAAATGAAGATGAAATTATCTGACATTGCCGAGCATTCGTCCAAAATGGAGCGTCGTAGTGTAGATGCTGAGCGTGAAACAGATAGTTTGAAGAAAACGGAATTTATGCTGGATAAGATTGGTATGGAGTTTGAAGGTATTATCTCTTCTGTAACAGGGTTTGGATTATTTGTTGAATTACCAAATACAGTCGAAGGTTTAGTCCATATCTCTATGCTGAAAGATGATTACTACAACTTTGTAGCTAGTCACTTAGTGATGATTGGTGAACGTACGGGTAAAACTTACCGTATCGGTGATAAAGTAACTGTTAAAGTTATGGATGTGAATACCGATACACGAGACATCGATTTTATTATTGTTAAAAGCGAAGATAATGCTGAGTCATCAGGATCACAACGTCAAAATACACGTAAAGGTGGACGGGGTAATAATAAGGGCCGTAAAGGTAACAATCGTAGTCGTAGACGCCAGCAAGAAAAACAAACTGATGGTAGTCATAAACATAATGAAAAGTCTCCTTCCAATAAGCCTTATAAGAAGCAGAAACAAAAGCATACCGGTAAACCAGGACAAAAAAATAAGAAATCGAATAAGAATCAAACGAACAAACCAAATAATCAAGGACAAGCAAATAAGAAAAGTAAAAAAGCAAATCAAAAACGTAGCTTTGTAATTCGCCAAAGTAAACGTAAATAATTGATTTGTATAGTTAGAAGGTGACTAAATGGCAAAAGGCAAGAAAGTGCAAAAAGATGATAATGTTGTTGCACGTAATCGAAAAGCCAATCATGACTTTACGATTTTAGATACGATCGAATGTGGTGTGGTCCTAACAGGAACAGAAATTAAGTCTGTTCGCCAATCTCGTTTAAATTTAAAAGATGGTTTCGCAAGAATTGAGCGAGGCGAAGTATGGATGTACAATGTTCATATATCTGAATTTGAACAAGGTAACATGTTTAACCATGATCCACTGCGTCCACGTAAACTTTTATTAAAGAAAAATGAAATTAGCAAATTATTAAAAGAGACACAAAGGGAAGGTCATACCTTAGTGCCACTAAAAGTTTATATCAAGCGTGGCTACGCAAAAGTACTGCTCGGTGTAGCTGAAGGTAAGAAAAAATATGATAAACGTCGTGCTTTAAAAGAAAAAGATATGAAACGAGAAGCTCAACGCGCTCTAAAAATGTAAGAATAAGCATACCCATACAAAAACTGCAAAGTTTATGGGTATGCTTTTTTGTGTACTGATATTAATTGATAATGGTCGGATAAAAGATTATCTTATATAATATAAGAAATGCGCTAGATTAAAGGTTGATAGTGATTTAAGCATTAATATATTAAAAAAATTTCATAAAGTGAAATATTGCAATTTTTATCTTCTGCGAAACATGGTATGATGGCTTAAAGAAAGTGAGTGAAGCAGTGATGGACTACAATGAACGTTATTTATTATTATTATCTGAACAATTTCCAGATATTGCCTCAGTAACAACTGAAATCATAAATCTAGAAGCAATAATGGAATTACCAAAAGCTACAGAACATTTTATTAGTGACCTCCATGGCGAGTACGATGCTGTTTCGCATGTATTGAGAAATGGTTCTGGAAATATAAAAGAGAAAATCCGTGAAATTTTCCAAAATCGATTATCTAGTAATGAAATGAATCAATTAGCGACACTTGTTTACTACCCAGAAGAAAAGTTAGAGCGTATTTTAATGGATATGACGAATGTCGAAGAAAAAAATGAGTTTTATACCCTAACGATTTCAAGAATGGTAGAATTAGGCCAATTTGTGGTATCTAAATACACGCGCTCAAAGGTGCGTAAGGCAATGCCAAAGGATATGTCATATATTCTTGAAGAGCTCTTGTTCAAGGACTCAATATTGACGAATAAAGGTTCTTACTATTGGAATATTATTCAAAATGTTATTGAATTAGGTGCAGCAAATCGTTTGATTGAAGCACTGTCAGAATTAATGCAGGAATTAGTTGTTGATCATTTACATGTCTTAGGTGACATCTATGACCGTGGGCCATCACCTGATAAGATTATTGATTTATTGGTAGCGCAAAAATCAATTGATATACAATGGGGAAATCATGATGCCATATGGATGGGGGCAGCCTCAGGTTCACGTGTTCTAATTGCTAACGTGCTAAGAATTTGTGCGCGATACGATAACTTAGAAATTATTGAGGATGGCTACGGCATTTCACTAAGACCACTTGTTGCATTCGCAGAAGCAACTTACCCGGATGAATCTATCAAAGAATTCATGCCTAAGATCGATGATACGATAGATCATTTTCCAGAAGAAGTGAGTCAAATTGCTAAGATGCAGCAGGCGATTACAATTATTCAGTTCAAGTTAGAGGCACAAGTAATTAAACGCCATCCTGAATTCCATACTGATAATCGATTGCTCTTAGATAAATTAAATTTGGAAAAAGGGACCGTTCTTGTTGATGGTAAGGAATATGCGCTAAAAAATACGACTTTTCCTACAGTAGATCCAGAAGATCCTTTCAAACTTACTGAAGATGAGGAGTATGTGATGGCGAAATTGCAAGCTGGATTTTTAAATTCGGAGCGATTACAAAGGCACATTGCTTATCTTTATAGTAAGGGGTCATTGTATAAAGTATATAACGAGAACTTGCTATACCATGGGTGTATTCCAATGAATGATGATATGTCATTTAAGTCGGTCGAAATTCATGGGCGGTCATACGCGGGACGAGAATTGTTAGATCAGTTTGAAAAATCTATGCGTCAAGCATATGCAGCAAAAGGGCCAAATGAAGAAGAAAATCCCGACTTAGATTATATGTGGTATATATGGCAAGGGGAAGGTTCATCATTATTTGGAAAAACCAAAATGACAACTTTTGAACGTTATTATATTGAAGATGCAGAAACGCATCATGAACCGAAGAATATTTACTATACGCTACGTAATGAAAAAGAATGTGCTGAACTGATACTGAAAGAATTTGGTATTCAACCAGATAGGGGACACATAGTAAATGGTCATACTCCAGTGAAGGAACGTAAGGGGGAAGACCCAGTTAAAGCTGAAGGAAAATTACTGGTTATTGATGGTGGTTTCTCAAAAGCTTATCAACCTACAACAGGACTAGCTGGTTACACCTTACTTTATAATTCATTTGGTATGCTTTTAGTTAGCCATCAGCCATTTTCAAGTGTAGAGGACGCAGTAGAACATGAAACGGATATAGTGTCCACTCGTAGAATTATCGATAAAGAGCTTGAAAGGTTACAAGTTCGCCAAACGGATGTTGGTGTGAAGTTAGAAGATCAAGTTGTGCAATTAAAAAAATTACTACATGCTTATAGAAATGGTACAATAAGACCAAGAGTAGTGTAATTTGAGGAGGAATTTATTCATGTCAAAAGGTGTGACGATTTACTTCATGCGTCATGGAGAAACTTATTTGAACTATTATGGACGTATGCAA
>JAEZWY010000074.1 GCA_023442905.1 Bacillota bacterium
GATCAATACCTGCTTTGAGTTCAGTAATGCTTTGTCGAATTTTTCGTTTCACTGCATTACGAGTAACAGCGTTTCCAATTTTCTTACCAACAGAGATACCAATTCGAAAATGCGGTTGGTCTTTCTCCAATCGATAAATAACAAACTGGCGATTTGCAGTACTGTGACCGTTATGAAATACCTTGCCAAAATCTTTTTCAGACTTCACTCTATAAGATTTCCGCACGTAAGTTCGCCTCCTTAATAAAAAAAGACCACATAATAATGTGATCTTATGCAGAAATAACTTTTCTTCCTTTTCTACGACGAGCTGCTAAAACGTGACGACCGTTTTTAGTGCTCATACGTTTACGGAAACCGTGAACTTTTTGGCGATGACGTTTTTTAGGTTGGTATGTTCTTTTCATTAGTTGCACCTCCTGTTGCGATTAAGTCTTTCGTTTTTTCATTAATATAAAACGACTGTAATATTATATACAATAAAAAGTCGAAATTCAATTTCAGGTGCGAAATTTCGCACTCGTAATCAAGATTTTACCATAATATAACCCATATCACAATACTTTTTGTACAAATATTAGTTTTTTCAAAGCTTCCGACTATCAAGACTCATCTACATTATAGCAGATATTTTTGCTAAAAAGAAAAATGCGGAAAAATAACACCTCTTTTTTTCACAAACACTCTGTTAAAATTTCACAAACTATGTGAAGTAAAAAGTGGTAAACTTTTATTCACAAAGTGTGTACGAAGTTTGCACAAGCCTGTGACTATTATTTGCCTGTATAAAATAATCCCCAAAGTTTTTAAAAGACTTTTCAACAAATCCACAGTTTTGCAAAACTTTTCCACATCTGTTGATAACTATTTAAAAACCCCTATATATTGCTTTTTGATCCCTCTTAATTATACACAAGTCCTTTGAATTAATAAACTACTAACAAGTTTGTTCACAACTTGTGGATAACAATTATCAAAAGTTGGGATTATTTTTATACACATCCTCATTTTTCTGTGGAAAACTACTTTTTTTCATGATATTATGAATGAGCTTAACGAAATTTAAATATTCGTCTTAATTTAATATATGTACATAAATCAGATGTAGAAATTTTGTACACTAAGGAGCTAGGAAATATATGAGTGAATTAAACCGATTATGGGATTACGTCACCCAATACTTCAAAGAAGAGTTGCCTAAAACAAGTTTTGATACTTGGATTAAAGACCTAGATCCAGTTGCCTTTGAGAATGATACCTTGTATTTAAAAGCTATTTCAGTGCTGCACAAGGACCATATTGAAAAACATTATTCGATACAAATTCGACAAGTTTTATTTGAATACTTAAACCATGACGTCAACTTAGTAGTGAGTTTAAAAGATGATCGCCCGCAATCTGCGAATCAAATTCAAGTAAATGGTTATAATGACAATATTGAAGACAACGGTTCAGATTTATTAAATCCAAAATATACCTTTGATAACTTCGTCGTCGGTGAAGGGAATAAGATGGCTCACGCAGCTGCATTAGCAGTAGCTGAAGGCCCTGGACGCGACTATAATCCCCTATTCTTCTTCGGTGGCGTAGGGTTAGGTAAAACCCACTTGATGCAAGCAATTGGTCATGAAGTATTACGGACAAATCCGAACGCAAAAATAAAATACGTCTCTAGTGAAACCTTTACAAATGACTTTATCAATGCCATTAGAAAGAACACTACAGACGCATTCCACCAAGAATATCGAACAGTTGATATGTTATTGGTTGATGATATTCAGTTTATTGGAAACAAGCAATCTACCCAGGAAGAATTCTTCCATACATTTAACGTGCTCTATAACAATAATAAACACATCGTCTTAACCAGTGACCGTGACGCTAGTCAGATTCCTGAGTTAGAAGATCGATTAGTTTCCCGCTTTAAGCAAGGCTTATCAACGGATATTACACCACCAGATTTAGAGACACGAATCGCCATTTTACGTAATAAGGCGAATGTCAATGGCTTACAAATTCCAGATGATACACTTTCATATATTGCTGGACAAATTGATTCCAATATTCGTGAATTAGAAGGCGCTTTGACTAGTGTACAGGCCTTTGCCGTCATGAATCAGGAAGACTTAACGCCTAATACGGCAGCTAAAGCTTTGAGAAATTATAAGAGTAATGTGAAAAGTAATTCTCCAACCATTCCAAATATCTTGGAGACAGTGGCACAATACTTTAACTTGCAAGTTTCTGATCTTAAAGGTAAGAAAAGAGTACGCCAAATCGTTGTACCGCGCCAAATTGCCATGTATTTAAGTAGAGAGTTGACTGATGCTTCCTTACCAAAAATTGGTCAAGAATTCGGTGGGAAAGACCATACAACAGTACTTCACGCTTACGATAAGATTAAAAAAGATATTGACGAAAAAAGTGAATTAGAACGTGATGTTGACAGCATTCGTCGTTTATTAGAAAAATAATGGCTTATCTACATCATCTTAGTCTATGAATGAAATGACTTATGCTAAAATATAGGTAAGAAAAAGAGGTTGTGGATAATTGTTCATAACCTCTCTGTTTTTTACACAGGTTATACACATGTGGAAAAGTATGTTTTGACAAGCTTTCATTAAGTTATCAACAGGATTAACAAGACCTATTACTATTACTATCTTTTTATACATAATTAAAATATATACAAGGAGTGTCCATATGAAATTCTCTATTAATCGTTCCGTTTTTATTCAAAATTTGACCGATGTTCAAAGAGCTATTAGTTCAAGAACAACTATCCCTGTTTTAACAGGTGTTAAAATTTCAGTTAAAGAAGAAGGTCTTTATTTAACTGGTTCTGATGCAACGATTTCAATTGAAGCATTTATTGATGCTAAAGATGATGACAATAAATTAAAAATCGAAGCAACAGGTGATATTGTCTTACCATCTCGTTTCTTGGGTGAAATTGTTAAAAAATTACCTTCTGATATGATGAATTTAGAAGTAGTAGATAATTTCCAAACAGAAATTACATCTGACCGAGCATCATTTACCTTAAATGGGATTAATGGTAGCGAATATCCGCGCTTACCTGAGATTGATGCAAAACAAACTTATGCTTTACCAACAGATACTTTTAAACAAGTAGTTAACCAAACAATTATTTCTGTATCTAACCAAGAAATTCGCCCTATTTTTACTGGGATTCATTTTGAAATTGGTAATGGTGAGCTAAAAGCTGTGGCTACTGACTCACATCGTTTAAGTCAACGTATCATGCCATTAACTATGCCTGAATCAGCTGGTGATTCAGTATTAGATATCAACATTCCAGGTCGTTCACTACAAGAATTAATTCGTATTGTAGATAGCAATGAAGATATTGAAATGATGGTGACAGATAATCAAGTACTATTTAAAGCGCGTAATATTTACTTGTATTCACGTCTATTAGAAGGAAACTATCCAAATACTGATCGCTTGTTACCAAATGACCACTCTACAATTATTGAGGTAGCTGCAAGTGAATTAGTAAATGCAGTTGAACGTGCCTTAATTTTAAGTCATGAAGGTAAAAATAATGTTGTACGGTTAAATATCTCAGACCAAGATATTATTCTTTCTAGTCAATCTGCTGAGGTTGGGAATGTAGAAGAAGAGATTAATGTAGTGAAGGCTGAAGGTGAAGCTTTGGAAATTTCTTTTAACCCAGATTACTTACGTGAAGCATTAAAATCATTTGGTCAACAAAATGTTCAAATTGGTTTCCAATCATCTTCACACCCATTCACCCTATTACCAAGTGATCAAACAGATAATTTCAACTTTGTTCAATTGATTACACCTATTCGTACACCAAGAGGATAATTTCTCTATTTATAAAAGGATCAAAATCATTTAATGGTTTTGATCCTTTTTTTCTGTCTATATATAAAAATGTGCCAATTTTTGACTTTTAAGCCCTTTAAGTAAGATTATAGGTATTTCCCTATCCAAAATGCTAACTTTTAATACAGGGCGTTTATTTGCTTAATACGGCAAATTAGCGTATAATTAAGCTGTATAAATAAAAGTGAAATCGTTGAATCTGCTAAGGACCACTAGCTGTGTCCGAAAACGGCAAGAAGAGACGATTTATTTTATGTGAAGACTGAATTGAAAGCATGAATGCGGGGTGAAATGATGGCTGAAATCGTAAAGATTGAAACAGAATACATTACATTGAGTCAATTATTGAAAATTTCTGGTGCTATAGGCACTGGTGGTGAAGCGAAATGGTATCTACAGGAAAATGATGTTGTTGTAGATGGTGAAATAGATAATCGTCGTGGACGAAAATTATATCCAGGTATGGTAATTGCGATACCGAATGAAGGTGAATTTATCATCGAAAGCCATGAAACGCATGGTGATGGTCATGCAGCTAAATGACATCAAATTAAAAGACTTTAGAAATTATGAAAATTTAGCTGTTAGTTTTTCTCCAGGAGTGAACGTCTTTATTGGCGAGAATGCTCAGGGGAAAACATCTTTATTGGAAGCCATCTATATGATGTCACTTGCAAGAAGTCATCGTACGGCCAATGAAAAGGATACGATTCGTTGGCAGCAAGATTTTGCACGGATTGAGGGTAGTATATCAACAAAAACGAATCCAGAATTACCATTGGCGTTGACCATTACAAAATCTGGTAAACGTGCAAAAGTAAACCACTTAAATCAAAACCGGATGAGCGATTATATTGGCAAATTGAATGTAGTTCTTTTTGCCCCAGAGGATTTAGAGCTGATTAAAGGTGCCCCACAACTTAGACGAAAGTTTATTGATATGGAGCTTGGACAAATGAGTCCTAAATATCTATATGAATCAGTCCAATATAATCGACTATTGAAGCAGCGAAATGCTTATCTTAAACAACTATTATATAAAGAAACTCAAGACCAAATATATTTAGATATTTTAACTGAACAGTTAGCAACATCAGCAACCCATGTCATTTATCAACGGCTACGTTTTGTAGACCAATTGGAATCATGGGCTAAACCAATTCATTCAACCATTTCGCATGGCCTTGAAGAACTCACTTTATCTTACCGAGGACCAATTGAACTGACCTTAGACATGACTGAAGATGTCATCTACCAGCAGTTAATGCTTAAATTTAAAGAGAAAAAAGACCATGAATTAGCTAGGGGTGTTACTTTAGTTGGTCCACATAGAGATGATTTAACCTTTAAGGTGAATGGACGAGATGTGCAAAAATTTGGTTCGCAGGGACAACAGCGGACGACTGTATTGAGTATGAAATTAGCAGAAATTGAATGTATGCATGAAGTACTAGGGGAATATCCTATTTTATTATTGGATGATGTCCTGAGTGAATTAGATAATGAGCGCCAAACGCACTTATTAAAGTCCATACAGTCAAAAGTCCAAACCTTTTTAACAACAACAAGTTTAGATGGTATTCAAAGAGAATTAATTGAAGAACCAAGAGTTTTCAATATTGATGCAGGCGCGATAGCGGAATAAGTGAACATGCGGGTGAGGCGTGGCCTAAAGTCCCATGGCGCTATTGAGATTGAATAATTCACGAAATAGGAGTGGGAAAATGGCAAACGAAGAAAACGAAATGTTTACGAATGAAGAAGAAGTGCTTCAACCAGCAGATCTTGTTTCTGAGGAAGAAAAAATTGCTAAGAAAAATGAATTAGCAAAAGATTATGATGCTAGTCAAATCCAAGTATTAGAAGGACTTGAAGCCGTACGTAAGCGTCCAGGAATGTATATTGGTTCTACATCTGCAAGTGGTTTACACCATTTAGTATGGGAAATTGTAGATAACTCAATTGATGAGGCCTTGGCTGGATTTGCAGGTCACATTCAAGTAACAATTGAAAAAGATAATTCCATTACAGTAGTAGATGATGGTCGTGGGATCCCTGTTGATATTCAAGCGAATACTGGACGTCCAGCGGTGGAAACTGTTTTTACCGTCCTACATGCCGGAGGTAAATTCGGTGGTGGCGGTTATAAGGTATCCGGTGGTCTTCATGGGGTTGGGGCATCTGTAGTAAATGCCCTTTCTGAATGGTTACACGTTTATGTCCATAAAAATGGTCGTATCTACCACCAAGAGTTCCGTCAGGGGGCTATTGTATCAGATGTTGAACAAACAGGTGATACAGATACACACGGTACAGTTGTACATTTTAAACCGGATGCAGAGATTTTTACAGATTCAACAGTATTTGAATTTGATGTATTGAATCGTCGTGTTCGTGAGTTAGCATTCTTGAATAAAGGTCTGCGTATTTCATTAACAGATGCCAGATCAGAAGAACAAGAAACAGCTTCTTACTACTATGAAGGTGGAATTAAAGAATATATTGAGTACATGAATAAAGATAAAGATGTTTTGTTTGAAGAACCGATTTATCTTGAAGATGAGCAAGATGGGATTGAAGTAGAAGTATCTTTACAATATACAGATGGCTTCCACTCAAATATCTTAAGTTTTGCGAATAATATTCATACTTTTGAAGGTGGTACGCATGAATCAGGAGCTAAGACTGCTCTTACTCGTGTGATTAATAACTATGCCCGCTCACAAAAACTCATTAAAGACAATGAAGATAATTTAACTGGTGAAGATGTGCGTGAAGGGATTACATTAATTGTATCCATCCGCCACCCAGATCCTCAATTCGAAGGTCAAACTAAAATGAAATTAGGTAACTCTGAAGTTCGGACGATTACCGATAATTTATTTGCGACGCATTTTGAAACGTTCTTACTAGAGAATCCGCAAATTGCCCGCCGTATTGTCGATAAAGGTACTGTAGCGTCTAAGGCACGTCTAGCAGCTAAACGTGCGCGTGAAATGACCCGTAAAAAATCAGGTTTAGAGATTTCTAACCTACCTGGTAAATTAGCAGACTGTTCGAGTCGTAATCCAGAAGAATCTGAATTATTCATCGTTGAGGGGAACTCTGCCGGAGGTTCTGCTAAGCAAGGTCGTTCCCGTCATTTCCAAGCTATTCTGCCAATCCGAGGAAAGATCTTAAACGTAGAAAAAGCTTCGATGGACAGAATTTTAGCCAACGAAGAAATCCGTTCATTATTTACCGCAATGGGTACAGGTTGGCAAAATGATTTCGACATCACCAAGGCACGTTACCACAAATTGGTTATTATGACCGATGCCGATGTCGATGGTGCCCACATCCGTGCCTTATTATTAACCTTAATTTACCGTTATATGCGCCCTATCTTGGACGCTGGCTATGTCTATATCGCAGTGCCACCTTTATACCAAGTCCGTCAAGGTAAAAAGATTGTCTACCTAGATACTGACAAGCAATTAGAAGAATACCTACAAACTATCCCAGCGACACCAAAACCAGCTATCCAACGTTATAAAGGTTTGGGTGAAATGGACGCTGAACAACTTTGGGAAACCACAATGGACCCAACCAACAGAACATTATTACAAGTAAACGTAGACGATGCAGTAGAAGCAGACAAAATCATCAATATGTTGATGGGTGACCACGTTGAACCAAGACGTGACTTCATCGAAGAGAATGCTACCTACGCCAACATCG
>JAEZWY010000149.1 GCA_023442905.1 Bacillota bacterium
TTGCCCTTGAAGAAGCTGGATTTGACTGCCAAGTGATGGTTATCGCTGACTCATCAAATGCCAAATTCGAGCAATCAATTCAAACGTTACTTGAAAACTTAAAAGATACACAATTACTGGCTTTACCAAATGGGTCAATTTTTGGTAACCAAACGGATGAACAAGGCCGTGCTTGGGAATTGATCCTTAACAGACCGGATGTTAGCCAAGCTATTGACGCTCATTTACAAGCCGACCGCTTAATTATCGGGTCTGGATCTGTTTTTTCAGCCTTAATCCGCACTGGTTTAATTGAATTTGGCCAAGTGACTGGTCATTCAGCGATTCGTGTTTTACCAAATAAAAACGGCAAGTTCGTTTCTGATTTGACTACTGGCCGTGTGGTTTCTGAAAAATCAGCCTTTACCACTGGTCGAGCTAATAAAACCTATACCGCACCGCTTGCAACAGCATTCGGTCGCGTTGTATTAGGAGAAGCAGAAGAAAAAATCAAAGCTAATGGTCAAGTGATTGCCGCTTTTGATACTTATTTTGCAGAAGAAAATATTGACGGCTTATCTAGTCCAAACGGTTTAGTCTTGGGACCATCTCTTCATTTGAAAGAAGTGGCCAAGACCTCTACCAAAACGTGCCAAGTCAAGGTGAAAATCCGTTCTTAACTGAAGCTTTTGCGTATTTAAACGCCAAATAGGAGGATATTATATTATGTTCGTTAGAATTATTATGGGTAGTTCAAGTGATGTTGAAATTGCCCGCAAAGTAACTAGTAACCTAAGTAAATTTGAAATTCCTTACCAAGTATCTGTAATTTCGGCTCACCGCGCTTTAGATGATCTACAAGCCTTAGTTGGACAAAATGACGCTGACCTTTATATCGGTATTGCCGGTAAAGCGGCACATTTACCAGGGGTGATTGCTGGCATGACTGTTAAACCAGTAATCGGTGTACCGGTAAAATCTTCAACCTTGTCAGGTTTAGATGCCTTGTTATCTATCGTTCAAATGCCTAAAGGTGTCCCAGTTGCGACAGTGGCCCTTGATGGTGGCGAAAACGCGGCTATTTTAGCTGTACAAGTTTTAGCGGTGGCAGACCAAGCTTTAACAGAAAAATTAAACGACTATAAAAAAGAATTAAGCGCTGGTGTTCGCGACATGAACAACGAAGCAGCGATTCAAGCGTTGTAGTAGGTGGCTAAATGAGTGGTATTTTAGGCGTTTACTCTTTCGATAATATTGAAGCATTTCCGCATCTATATTACGGTCTCTATGCTTTACAACACCGAGGGCAAGCGGCTGTCGGTATTGGGACAATTACGCCAGATGGTGACAGTCAATTGATCCGTGAAAAAGGGTTAATCAGTGAACATTTTGGTGACGGTTTGATTGAACATATGCCGGGGAATAAGGGGATTGGATTTGTCCAATACCCCTTTGAAAACCGGGAAAGTGAGCCTATGCCTTTTTACCATGAGGGGGCTTTAATGGCGATTGATGGGGAAATTGAAAATGAAGATTTCACCTACCAGGCTTGTATTGAAGTGCTTGGGCAAGATATTGAAACAATTAAGGCTTATTTTGAAGCTTTAATCGGTAAATTTACCTTGATTTATATGAACAATGACCGGTTTATCGCCTATAAACATTTGGACGGGATTAAACCTTTAGCCATTGGGAAGATGGACGATACCATCATTGCGAGTTCAGAAACGGCAGCTATTGATTCGATTGCTGGGCACGTAATTCGTGAAATCCAACCGGGTGAATTGTTTATTCAAACAAAAACACAATGCATTTCTTACTACCTATCAGCCAACATGGAAGCAACTGAAAGCCTGGATGCCTTCGAGTTTATTTATACGGCGCGTCCGGATTCCATTCTAGACGGGATTTCTGTCTATGATGCTCGTTATCGTTTAGGGGAAACCTTATGGCAAGAAGACCAATTGCACAAAGGAATTGTGATTGGGGCACCAGAATCGGGTGTGATTTCGTCTATGGGTTATGCTAAGGCGTCAGGATTACCCTATGAGCAAGGATTTGTTCGTAACCGCTATATTGGCCGGACCTTTATCCAGTCATCGCAAACCATTCGTGAACGAAATATTGAAATCAAATTGACCCCAATTAAGAGTATTGTGGCCAATCGTGAAGTCATTTTAATCGACGATTCTATTGTGCGGGGTTCAACTATTAAACGAACGGTCAACACCCTAAAAGAAGCAGGCGCAAGTAAGATTCATGTGCGAATTGCTGCGCCACCAGTTGTGAAGGGTGAATCGATGACCGTGGATATTCCAGACAAGCACCAACTTGTGGCTTACAACCGATCGATTGAAGAAGTGAGAGATTTGATTGGCTGTGATAGCTTGAAATATATTTCTTTAGATGGCTTCCACCGTGCCATCGGGCGCAGTAAACTTTATGAACCTTATTTTACTGAAGAATAAGCGACAGATAGAAGATAATAGGAGAGCGAAATGGGATTAGATTATAAGTCTGCTGGGGTCAACAAAGAAGCCGGCTACCAGCAGGTACAATTAATTAAAGACATGATGAAAGCCACTTATACAGATCAAGTGATGACTGAAACAGGTGGCTTTTCAGGTATGGTTGAACTAGGTGCGTCTGATATGAAGGCGCCCGTCTTAGTTTCTGGAACTGACGGGGTGGGGACCAAATTAATGGTGGCCCAAGAAGTTGGTATCCATGATACCGTTGGGATGGACCTTGTCGCGATGTGTGTCAATGACATTATCTGCCAAGGTGCCAAGCCCTTATTTTTCCTTGACTATATTGCAACAGGTAAACTAGTTCCTGGAAAAATGGCCAGCATCGTCCAAGGGGTAGCCGATGGTTGTAAACAAGCTGGTGCTGCCTTAATTGGTGGTGAAACTGCTGAAATGCCAGGTATGTATGGCGAAGATGATTATGATTTGGCTGGATTTGCCGTCGGTCTTGTCGATAAAGAAAAAATCATTTCAGGAAAAGACATCAAAGCGGGCGATATCGCTATTGCCTTGCCGTCTTCTGGCATCCATTCTAATGGATTTTCTTTAGTTAGAGCAATATTAGAAAAAAATAAGATTGATTTTAATAATCAATATCGAGATACTAATAAGACGGTGGGCGAAGTTTTACTGACACCCACAAAAATCTATGCTAAAGATGTGCTAGCTTTAATCGAGGCCGTGACTGTCAAAGGGTTAGCCCATATTACAGGCGGTGGTTTATTTGAAAACGTACCGCGTACTTTACCTGAAGGCCTTGGTTTAGCGGTTAAGCGTGACCAAATCCCAACGCTAGATATTTTTGACTATTTACAAGATCTAGGCCAGGTGGCAGAGGACGAAATGTTTGGGACCTTTAACATGGGGGTCGGTATGGTCATTTTTCTAGACCCAGCGGATGTTGACACAGCCTTACAAGTTTTAGCGGCTAATGACAGCGGCGCCTTTAAATTAGGGCAAGTGACGACGCAAGCTGACGGGGTATCTTTTGTATGATTAAAATTGGGGTTTTAATTTCTGGCGGTGGGACCAATCTGCAGGCCATTATAGATGCTTGTCGGTTAGGCGACTTACCAGCTAAAGTGTCAGTGGTCATTTCAAATAAGGCAGATGCTTATGGTTTAGAACGGGCCAAAAAGGCTGGGATTGACCAAGTATATACCAATGATGATGAGCGGATTCTAGCGACTTTACAGGGCTATGACGTGGATATTGTGGTTTTAGCAGGATACTTGAAATTGATTGCCAAAGACCTGGTCCAAGCTTTTGAAGGCCGGATGTTGAATATTCATCCGTCACTTATTCCGGCATTTTCAGGTAAGGGGTATTACGGGTTAAAAGTCCATCAAGCAGCTATTGATCGCGGGGTTAAAGTGACTGGGGCTACCGTTCATTTAGTGGACGAAAATTTTGATGAGGGGAAAATTCTGATTCAAGAGGTGGTAGCCATTTTGCCCACAGACACTGCAGAAACCTTGCAGGCACGCGTTTTATCAGTAGAACATAGGATATTGATTACAGCTATCGCTGAAGTCATTGGCGGTCTAGACGGCTAGGTTTAGCTATTAGACGAAGAATAAATAATACGGAGACATAAGGAGACGAATATGAAAAGAGCTTTAATTTCTGTTTACGATAAGACTGGTATTGTTGAATTTGCGACCAAATTAGACCAATTAGGTTGGGAAATCATCTCTACAGGTGGGACAAAATCTTTATTAGAAGAGGCTGGAATCAAGGTGATTTCTGTTGAAGAAGTGACCAATTCACCTGAGATTTTACAGGGGCGTGTGAAGACTTTACACCCACATATTCATGGTGGGATCTTATTCAACCGTGACATTCCTGAACATCAAGAAACAGTTGATGAATTAGGGATTCATGCCATCGATATGGTGATTAACAGCTTATACCCATTTGAAGAAACCGTGAAAAATGCGGACTCATCTAAGGCAGAAATTATTGAAAAAATTGATGTTGGAGGGCCTTCAATGATCCGTGCAGCAGCTAAAAACTACAAAGACGTCTTAATTGTTACTGACGCAGCGGATTATGATTTAGTTGCTGACGCTTTGGAAAATGATAACAATACCCTTGAATTACGGGAAAACTTAGCTGCAAAAGCCTTCAGATTAACGGCTTTCTATGATGCCATGATCGCTGAGTACTTTACTGGCCTAGCTGATGAAAAATTCCCAGAATTATTGACAAAAGCCTTCCGTTATAAGGAAGAATTGCGTTACGGGGAAAATCCCCACCAAGCAGCTGTTTACTATGAAAGTCCACTTGAAGAAGACTTTGACCTAGAACAATTACATGGGAAACAAATTTCTTACAACAACTACAATGACATGCGGGCCAATATGGACCTTGTCCAAGAGTTTGACGAGCCAGTTTGTGTGGCAGTCAAACATGCCAATCCATGTGGAGTAGCGGTTGCTGGTACACCGGCAGAAGCCTACAGGAAAGCATTTGCTGGGGACCCAGTGTCTATTTTCGGTGGGATTATTGGTTTTAACCGTACGGTTGATGCTGAAACGGCTGAAGAATTGTCGAAAATTTTCCTAGAAATTATCGTGGCGCCTGACTTTACGGAAGAAGCTTTTGCCATTTTGGCCAAAAAGAAAAATCTACGTTTAGTTAAATCGACTAAATTAGGTGAATTCAAGGGTAAAGGGACAACTTACAAGGAAACAGTAGGTGGCTTGTTAATCCAAGATAAAGACTTACCGATCTACGCTGAAACAGGTCTTGAACTTAAAACAGACCGTCAAGTAACGGACAAAGAGTTAGAAGATATGGACTTCGCTTGGAAAGTGGCTAAACACTGTGCGTCAAACGCCATGGTCATTGCAAAAGACAAACAAACCTACGCTTTAGGTCACGGGGAAGTGCGTCGCGTATGGGCGCTTGAAGATGCCTTACAACGGTCTGAATTCCCATTAGAAGGGGCAGTTGTCGCTTCAGACGGCTTCTTCTTCCCAGATACCATCGATAGTTTACATGAATATGGCATTAAAGCCATCGTACAACCAGGTGGTTCTGTCCAAGATGAGAAAGTGATTCAAGCAGCTAAAGATTACGATATTTCAGTTGTGTTCACTGGCATGCGTCATTTCAAACACTAATGACGAGCTGTTAATTCCTAAGGAGAAATCATGAAAATTCTAATTATTGGTGCTGGTGGTAGAGAACATGCCATTGCTTGGAAATTGGCCCAGTCCAACCGACCAGTTGATATTTTTCTAGCACCAGGAAATGCAGGTACGGCAAGTGAGTATACCAATGTCCCAATCGAGGTGATGGACTTTGTCCGCTTACTTGATTTTGCCTTAACTGAGGCCATCGAGCTGGTGATTGTAGGGCCAGAAGATCCGCTTTGTGCCGGCATTGTGGATGTCTTTAAAGATGTTGGTATTGCTGTTTTTGGACCTGACAAAATCAGTGCCCAACTAGAAGCTAGCAAGGATTTGACCAAGCAATTTTTGAATAAATATCAAATTCCAACTGCCAACTCTTTTACCACAGCTGACTTTGACCAAGCCAAGGACTATATCGACCAAGCTGACCTGCCAATCGTTATTAAGGCGGACGGTTTATGCAAAGGTAAGGGCGTCGTGATTTGTCACAGTCTTGAAGAGGCAGAGGCCACTTTAAAAGACATGTTGCTTGATCAAAGCTTCGGAGATTCCGCTAGTCAAGTCGTTATTGAAGACTATTTAGATGGCTATGAGCAGTCGCTTTTATGTTTCGTGTCCAATAACCAATTGGTACCCATGGAGACGGCCCAAGATTATAAGAA
>JAEZWY010000201.1 GCA_023442905.1 Bacillota bacterium
ATAAAATACTTTTAATCACTTTATTTATAGCGGACTTTTCGCTGGTTTTCCTGGTTTACGCGGATACTTATTCGGTGTTTCTTTTGGTTTTTCAATCCGTAAGATATGACGCTCCCCAGCTTCAGCTGGTAAGTCAAATTGAATATCTTCAGCAAATTTACCACCTAAGACAGCAATGGCATGTTTTGCTTCCTCAATTTCATCATCAGATTGCTGTGCTTTCATCGCTAAGAATTGGCCATCCTTTTTCACTAGGGGTAAACAAAATTCTGCTAATAAATTTAATCTAGCCACCGCTCTAGCAGTTGCAAAATCAAATTGACCACGGAATTGTGGATTTTGACCAAAAGTTTCGGCTCTATCATGATAAGCATGAACGCCTTCTAGGCCTAACTCATTGACAACTTCATTGATAAAATTGATGCGTTTATTCAATGAGTCAACAATAGTGACATCTAGGTTTGGTAAGGCAATTTTTAGTGGAATGCTGGGGAAACCAGCGCCTGAACCGACGTCTACTAAACGGTACTTTTGATCGGCCATTTCAACGTGCATAGCGACAGTCAGTGAATCATAAAAGTGTTTCAAATACACTTCTTCTAGTTCTGTAATGGCTGTTAAATTAATTTTTTCATTCCATTCAACCAATAATTCGAAATAACGGTTGAATTGTGTCATTTGTTGGTCATTTAAGTGGATTCCTGCATCCACTAAGCTACTTTTAAATAATTCTGGGTTCATGATTGTCTACTTTCTATATTGAATTCTGGATGGACCGATAAAGTGAGATTATTAATTAAGCGCGAATGTAGGCATAGCCATCATGTTGTCGGTTAATTAATTCGGCAATACCTGATGTAACCGGGGTAAATAAGCGATTATTCACCATTTCTGGATCAAACCCTTGAGCTTGTAGCGCATGTTGGCATAACTCAATCGTCACACCTTGTTTCACGAGTTTTTCTAAGCTTTGGTGATGTTCTTCACGCATAGCAACCCGGACAGCACGACCATTGGCTAGGACAATCACCTGTAAATCTTCCACATCATTTAGCGCATTTTGAATAGTTGGTAAGATGGTTTCCCATTCTTTCATCTCATGTACATGAAAAATAGCACGTTTTAGCATTAGATTACTCCTTTTTATTCATTCATCTTGGCATTTGTTTTCGTATAGCTGACAAATTTAGTAGGACCATACAGCTATGATCTTGCTTTAAACGACCTTTTAATCAATCGTTTCATTCCCTTAAATTATAGCATATGCCTTAAGTCTAATATAGGCGTTTACGATTAGATTCCTCATACGTTAAAAAGCTATCCCAAAATTATAGGATAGCTTTTCATATCTTTTGACTTAAACGCGTGCGACGTGACCACCTTGTAGATAAACCATGATAATGGATACGTCTGCAGGATTTACACCTGATACACGGCTAGCTTGAGCTAAGGTACGTGGACCAATCTCTTTCAGACGTTGGCGTGCTTCAGTAGCTAAGCTGTCAATAGCATCCCAGTCAATATCAGCAGGGATTTCTTTTTGTTCTAAACGGTGTAATTTCTCTACTTTTCGTTGTTCTTTTACAATATAACCAGCATATTTGATTTGAATTTCAACTTGCTCTCTTACTTGACGTGATAATTCCTTATCGCTTGGCGCAAATTTTAGAATATCATCAATTTTAAGCTCTGGGCGGCGTAATAAATCACTTGCCATAATCCCATCTTTTAAGGCAGCTGAATTCTTTTCCGCTAAGAAGTCTTGTAATTCTTGTGTTGGTTTCAAACGAACATTCGCTAAACGATCTAATTCTTCAGCTACTTCTGCTTGGTTTGATTTGTATAGGTTATATTGTTCTTCAGAAACTAAACCAAATTCATAACCTTTTTCTGTTAAACGTGTATCTGCATTGTCATGACGTAGTAATAAACGGTATTCAGCGCGAGATGTTAGTAAACGATAAGGTTCAGTTGTACCTTTAGTTACCAAGTCATCAATCATTACGCCAATATAACCTTGGTCACGACCAATCACAAACGGTTCTTCACCACGGATTTTCAATACGGCATTAATACCCGCATACAAACCTTGACCAGCAGCCTCTTCATAACCAGAAGTCCCATTCGTTTGACCAGCGGTAAATAAATTAGCAATTTGTTTAGTTTCTAAATTCACCTTCAATTGATTTGGTTTCACGACATCATACTCAATCGCATAACCATTACGCATGATACGAGCATTTTCCAACCCTTTAACGGAGTGAATCATATCATTTTGAACGTCTTCTGGAAGTGAAGTAGATAGACCTTGAACGTAGATTTCTTCATTATCTAACCCTTCAGGTTCTAGGAAGATTTGGTGTTTTGGTTTATCTGCAAAACGGACAATCTTATCTTCAATTGACGGGCAGTAACGAGCACCCACACCCTCAACAATACCTGTAAACATCGGTGCACGGTGTAAGTTTTCTCGAATTGTTTCATGGGTAGCTTCGTTTGTATAAGTTAAGAAACAAGGTACCTGGTCTACTAATGGTAAATAATCCTCATCTTTAGACATGAATGAGAAATGATTAGGCGCATCATCACCAGGTTGAATTTCCGTTTCTTCATAATTAATCGTACGTTTATCAACACGTGGCGGTGTACCCGTTTTGAAGCGGGCAATATCAAAACCGTATTTTTCAGCCATATTACCGGTTAATTTCTCAGCTGGTTGTGAGTTATTTGGACCTGAAGAATATTTTAATTCTCCAATAATAATTTCACCACGGGCTGCCGTACCAGTAGTTAAAATCACTGCATCAGCGCGGTAAATGGCACCAGTATTGGTAACAATCCCTTTAACTGTATCATCTTCAATGATTAAGTCATCAACTAATCCTTGACGCAAGGTTAGACCTTCTTGGTTTTCGATAGTTCTACGCATTTCTTTGGCGTATTCATCTTTATCTGCTTGCGCACGTAAGGCACGGACAGCTGGTCCCTTACCTGTATTCAGCATACGCATTTGGATATATGTTTTATCAATATTGCGGCCCATTTCACCACCAAGGGCATCGATCTCTCTTACAACTACCCCTTTAGCTGGTCCCCCAATTGACGGGTTACATGGCATAAAGGCAACCATATCAATATTAATCGTGATCAACATGGTTTCAGCGCCCATACGGGCTGCGGCTAAGGCTGCTTCACTACCTGCATGCCCAGCACCAACTACAATGACATCATATTTGCCTGCTTCATAAGTTTGCATCATCTCATCCTTTCTACGCTTCTTTTATTTACCTAAACAGAATTGACTGAATAGTTGTGTTAATAGTTCATCTGGTGCATTTTCACCAATAATTTCGCCTAAGATTTCCCAAGCACGGGTGAAGTCAATTTGAATCAAATCAACCGGCATTCCCATATCAATCCCATTTTTTACTTCATCTAGTGATTGACTCGCCTTTTGTAAAAGGTCAATGTGACGGGCATTAGAAACATAAGTAGCATCTTTTTCACCGGATTGACCAGTAAAGAAGTAATCCGCTATTTTTTCCTCTAAAGCATCGATACCTTCTTGAGTCATCATTGACGTTGCAATAATCTCGTCCTCTTCAACCCACTCTAACAAAGCTTCTTTTAGCAGTTGGTTAGGTAAGTCCATTTTATTCATGATAATAATACGTTTGTGGTCTTGAGTTAAGTCTAAAAGCTCACGGTCACCATCTGTTAAAGGTTCGGATTGGTTTAATAGTAGTAGGACTAATTCCGCTTCAGTTAAAGCTTTCTTCGACCGCTCCACACCGATTCGTTCCACAACATCTTCCGTATCACGAATACCTGCTGTATCCACTAATTTCAAAGGAACACCGCGAATATTAATATATTCTTCAACCGTATCGCGGGTTGTCCCTTCGATATCTGTTACAATCGCCTTTTCTTCTCTTAATAAGGCATTTAATAAAGAAGATTTCCCTACATTTGGTCTACCTACAATAGCAGTTGAAATACCATCACGTAAGATTTTCCCTTGTTTAGCAGTAGATAATAGACCATCAATCCGCTCTTTTATGATTTGTGTTTTCTCACCCAATAATTTGAGTGTCATTTCTTCCACATCATCATATTCAGGATAATCAATATTCACTTCTACTTGCGCCAATGTATTTAAGATATCTTGACGAAGATTTTCAATTAAATGAGATAACTTTCCGTCTAATTGCTTCACAGCTAAATCCATTGACCGGTCTGTTTTGGCACGGATTAAATCCATCACAGCTTCTGCCTGCGTTAAATCAATTCGCCCATTAATAAAGGCCCGTTTAGTAAATTCACCCGGTTCAGCTAGGCTAGCCCCTTCACGCAAAACAAGCTCTAACACGCGATTTGTTGCTACAATCCCACCATGGGTATTAATTTCAACAATATCTTCACGGGTAAAGGTTTTAGGTTCACGCATGACTGAAACCATCACTTCATCAATCTCTTGACCATCTTTTGGATCCACAATATGGCCGTAGTGAATCGTATGGCTATCTTGCGTACTCAATTTTTTGCTGCCTAATTTATAAACCTTATCCGCAATCGCTAAGGCATCATCACCTGAAAGACGTACAATCCCAATAGCACCCTCACCTGGTGCAGAAGAAATCGCTGCGATTGTATCAAAACCACGAGTAATCATAAAATATGTTCCTTTCTATCTAAATTTATCTACTATTGTTTATATTTGTGCAAATAAAAAAGCGCCCAATCTACCCCTCCCATTTACCTGGTTGGACTAGAAAGACACTTTGACTGTCAAACTACTTTTTTATACATTCGGTATTATACGCAATCTACATTTAAAAGTAAACTAATTCTATTCAGAAATTGCGACTTTTTCATGACAGTGCCAATCCCCTTGAAAAAGAGCGAAACAGGTTTTGTTGGCTAACATGAAAAAACGCCCAGCCAGGTAAGGGCTGAGCGTTCATTTTGCCTTAATAAGGATAGATACCTTCGGGCACTTGGTATAAAGGATTTTCAGCAGTTAAGGTCTCAATCCCATCAATAACCATATATTCACCCTCAATAGTCGGTTGGATATCATCAGCATTATAATATTGTTGAATACTGGCCATCATGGCATCCAACTTGGCCTTACCTTGCGAATCATCTGCCAATTCACGGATATGTTCATTAAAGTCAATGTAGACGGTCTTACCTTGACCAGGACCCTGGCCATTCACATCGATGGTATTTATTTCAACACTTTTACTCATCAATTGTTGGTCAGCGCTGTTGCCATCTTGGAATAGCTGTGTGAATTTCAAAGCCATCGTATCATTGGTAGTCATCTGAACCGTATCAGTCACTTGTTCTAAGCGATTATCACCACTTGGATAGTAGAAAGTAATCGCTTCAGCCCAGCCTTCAAATGATAATTGATCTAACATTTGAGTCACAAGATATGCCGCATCCAGGTCCGTACTTTCATCTTCCACATAAATTAACCCTACATCTGGTGCATAATATTCTTTTCTTTCATTATCATCGCCATATTCCGTCACTTCTAGCGCTTCATAACTACCAGTCGTCGTTTCAACTGGTACATCTATTCCAGTAATCTCCCGTTGACGGCCATCATTGTCCCAAGTATGTCCTACTTCGATTGGTCCTTCAATTAAAGTCTTAGTGGGTTCACCAGTTTGCATAATCATATCGTAGGTAAGCTCTTCATGACTGTAAGTTTCGGGCTTAGTCACCATCACTTCAGCCTTATCCGGTGTAATAGCTACCACTTCTAAGGTCGTTGTCCCTCCAGTTGCAGTTCGCATCGTTAGGAAATCATCACGAATAAAATCATAGGTCCGCGTAAATCCCGCAAATTCATTCCCATCACCAGCAAATACCGCTTGATAACCTTCTTTCATTGGAAAATAGTCAGTCACCGCTAAAGCTGGCGCCACTTCAGAGGAACTAGATTCACTCGTATCATCACTAGCTTCACTTTCTGCTACTGAACTAGATTGGCTAGATGAAGCATCTACTGACGAACTTTCATTATTTGTTGAAGACACTTGTTCAGACGAAGACACTTCGCTTTCATTATAAATCTCTTCTGTATTATTAAACCAAGAACATGAACCTAACACTAATGACGTACTCAATAGCAAAAACCATGTTACTTTCTTTTTCATTTTTGACACCTCCCACAATCATCCACGAATTCTTTTTATTACTTATATTGTATACGTTCTCATACAATAAATAAAGGTATACGCTAAAGCTTATAGAAGGCTTAATAGTTCAGAAACAAATAAAAACCCCCAGCTTTATAGCCAGGGGCGAAGTCTTAATTGTTATTAGAATTGATCTTTATTATCTGTTTGACCAGATTCTTCTTCAATTTTTTTATCTAATTTTTCTAATTGTTTATTCGCAAAGTCGCGTCCACCTAAACCAAATGATAGGGCAAAGGCAACTGATAAGCCACCGATAATGAATAGGAAGGCCATGTTCACAATATTATTCGCAAAGTTCAATTGATCTAATGCCATAAATACTGAGAATACCACGAATACGCCTTTAATGATTTCACCAACCCATTTACTTTGAGTGGCTTTATTCACTAAGTCACCAACGAAACGACCACCAAAGATACCAAGACCTAAGATAATTAAAGCAATTAATACGTTAGGTAGGTAAGCAATGATTGCTGCACCAACAGTGTTTAAGATCGCTAAGTTTAATACGTTTAAGGCTTCAACCGTAAAGAATAAACCAATGACTACTGCAACTACTTGACCAATGATTTCTGAAACATTGATGTTTTTAGTTGTTGCACCAGTTTCACGGTTGAATAAGTTGTTTAAACCAGTACCCGCAAGTAAGTTTTGTACTAACTCACCAATGACTTTAGCAATCGCAAATCCAACACCTAATAAGATTACTGCTACTAAGATATTTGGAATTGCAGCAGCTACACTATTTAATACACCGATGATTGGTGTTGCAATTGAAGAAATCCCTAATGTTTCAAGGGCTACAACTGCAATTGGAATGAAAACAACAATGTAAGCTACATAAGAAAGTACGTTAGCAATTGTATCTGCTGTTTGTCCGTCTGCTGTTTTGTTACCAGTAAATTTAGCCACATACTTGTCGATGTTAACTGTTTTAACTAGTGAGTAAACT
>JAEZWY010000216.1 GCA_023442905.1 Bacillota bacterium
TTATTAATCTTACTGGGATTACCGATGCCATGTTAGCTAACACACGATCAGAAAAAGAAGTCATTACTGATTTTAGAGAATGGGTTGGAGATGCAATTTTTGTAGCCCATAATGCGAGCTTTGATATGGGTTTTATTGATACAGCCTATAAGCGTCATGGTTTCGATAAATCACATAATGCAGTAATTGATACACTTGAATTGTCTCGTTTTTTACATCCTAATTTAAAATCACATCGATTAAATACATTGGCTAAGCGTTATAATGTTGCGCTAGAGCAACATCACCGTGCGGTATATGATGCGGAAACGACTAGTGCATTGGCATGGATCTTCATCAAAGAAGCAGCTGCTGACCATGAGATTTTTTACCACGATGAATTGAATAAAGACGTTGGGAAAGGGGACGCCTACAAGCAAGGTAGGCCATTTCATGCTATTTTGCTGGCTAAGAACCAAACCGGTTTAAAAGACTTGTTTAAATTAGTATCAGCGTCAAATATTGATTATTATTACCGTGTACCACGAATTCCGAGATCACTATTATCTAGTCATCGTGAAAATCTCTTAGTTGGTTCCGCGTGTGCTGGTGGAGAGGTATTTGAAGCATTGATGCAAAAAGGTAAAGTAGAGGCGGAACAAAAAGCTGGTTTCTACGATTATCTTGAACTGCAACCTAAAGGCGTATATCAACCATTAATCCTTGATGAATTAATTCAGGATGAAGCGACGCTGGAGAAAATTATGAAGGATATGTTGGAAATTGGTGAATCTGTCAACAAACCTGTTGTGGCTACTGGAGATGTACACTATCTAAATGAAGAGGATAAACTATATCGAGAAATTTTAATTAATTCGATTAAATCTAACCGGACCAAAAATTTCCCAGAAGCACATTTCCGTTCAACAGAAGAAATGTTGAATGAGTTTGCCTTTTTAGGTGAAGAAACAGCCTATCAAATTGTTGTGGAGAATTCGAATGCTATCGCTGATAGTATAGAATTTGTTGAACCATTGAAAGACAAACTTTATACACCGACGATTGAAGGGGCAGAGCAAGAACTAACAGATATGTCATATGAAAAAGCGCATGAAATTTATGGGGAAGAACTACCTGAAATTGTTGAAGCCAGACTAGATAAAGAATTAAAATCCATTATCTCTAATGGATTCTCAGTAATTTACTTGATATCACAAAAACTGGTTAAAAAATCAAACGATGATGGTTATATCGTAGGTTCTCGTGGATCGGTAGGATCTTCCTTTGTTGCGACTATGTCAGGAATCACTGAAGTAAATCCACTAGCACCGCATTATGTATGTCCAAATTGTCACTATAGTCATTTCTTCACGGATGGTTCAGTAGGTTCAGGATTTGATTTACCTGATAAACCGTGCCCAAAATGTGGTACAAACCTTGACAAAGATGGGCAAGATATTCCATTTGAAACTTTCTTAGGTTTTAAAGGGGATAAGGTACCCGATATCGATCTGAACTTCTCAGGGGAATATCAAGCGCGTGCTCACGCTTATACAAAAGTTCTCTTTGGTGATGATCATGTTTTCCGTGCCGGTACTATAGGTACAGTTGCAGATAAAACGGCATTTGGTTATGTGTTGGGTTATGATCAGGATAAAAACTTAAATTTACGTAAGACAGAAAAAGAATTTCTAGCCAAAGGCGCGACAGGTGTGAAGCGAACAACAGGTCAGCATCCAGGGGGGATTATTGTTATCCCTGAAAATATGGATGTATATGACTTTACACCAATTCAATTCCCAGCAGATGATGTGGATTCTGAATGGAAAACAACGCACTTTGATTTCCACTCTATCCATGATAATGTTTTGAAATTGGATATCCTGGGGCACGATGACCCGACGATGATTCGTAAGTTACAGGATTTATCTGGTATTAATCCAACCGAAATCCCGACTGATGACCCGGAAGTTTATGAATTATTCAATGGAACAGAAGTTTTAGGTGTTACCAAAGAACAAATTTATTCCAACACCGGTACTTTAGGAATTCCAGAATTTGGTACACGATTTACCAGACAAATGCTTGAAGCGACAAAACCATCAACCTTTGCTGAACTTCTGCAAATCTCCGGATTATCGCATGGTACTGATGTTTGGTTAGGAAATGCTGAAGTACTTGTTCGGGAAAAAGGACTACCTTTGAGTGAAGTTATCGGTTGTCGTGATGATATCATGGTGTATTTAATCCACCGTGGACTACCTGAATCTGATGCTTTTCAAATCATGGAGAAAGTACGTAAAGGTAAGGGGTTATCTGATGAACATAAGGCCATTATGAGAGAGTATGATGTGCCCGAATGGTATATGGATTCATGTGAAAAAATTAAGTACATGTTCCCGAAAGCCCATGCGGCAGCCTATGTCTTAAATGCTATGCGGGTAGCTTGGTTTAAAGTGAAACACCCAATTTGGTACTATTGTGCCTATTTATCTGTACGTGCAAACGACTTTGATCTTGTGTCAATGGCAAACGGAAAAGAATCAACTAAAGCTAAAATTAACGAAATTAATGCTAAAGGCTTGGAAGCTTCTACAAAAGAGAAACAACTGTTAACAGTACTCGAAATTGTTAATGAAATGTGGGAACGTGGCTTCACATTAAAAATGGTAGATATCAATAAATCACATGCAACTGAATTTATTATCGAAGAAGATAATACGCTAATCGCACCATTTAGAGCGATTGATGGTTTGGGTATTAATGTAGCCAAATCAATTGTTGCAGCTCGTGAAGAATCACCATTCTTATCAAAAGAGGATTTACAAACACGCGGTAAAGTTTCTAAATCAATCATTGAATATATGACCGAAAATCATGTACTAGATGGTTTACCGGATCAAAATCAATTATCATTATTTGACTTTTAATAACAGAAAACAGTACAGTCTTATCTTTTGAAAAGGCTGTGCTGTTTTTTTAGGCGTTATTTTTGATGTGAAATTCAGATTATGTTAACATAATATTGTGTTTAATGTTTTCAAATGAATTCATTTATTTAATAGTTATATATGCAACAAATTACACACTTATTAAAAAAGGTTTTTGTTGCTTTTTTCGTTATTTATTATTTAAAAAGGAGGAATTCTATGCAGTTATTGCTAGATAAGTTTAAGGAAGTTATATCTTCTGTTTTACCAATAGTTATCCTTGTATTCGCCTTATCATTTACACTAGTTGATGTACCTGGGGATATGATGATTAGATTTGGAATTGGTTCAATTCTATTAATAATAGGTTTAACCATATTCTTGTTCGGGGTAGATATTGGTATGACACCGATCGGAAATTATTTGGGGGATTCAATTATTCGCTCCAGTTCCCATTTAATTGTGCTACTTTTAACTTTTTTTATTGGATTCTCTATTACCGTAGCCGAACCAGACCTATTAATTTTAGGACAACAAATTTCTGATGCAACGGGTGGCGTGTTAGGGTCACAATTGATTGTTATCGTTGTATCAATAGGTGTGGGGGTTATGATTGCCCTAGGTGTTTACCGAGTGATGAAGGACGTTGCCTTGAAATGGTTCTTCTTAATCGTTTATGCCGTGATTACTTTATTATCAATTTTCGCAGATTCAACCTTCTTAGCTATGTCATTTGATGCCTCTGGTGCAACAACAGGTGCTTTAACAACACCATTTGTTTTAGCTCTTGGTACCAGTGTATCAGCTAAAAAAGGTGGAAAAGGGGCAGAAAATGATTCCTTCGGTTTAGTTGGTGCCATGTCAACAGGGCCAATTTTAGCCGTACTAATCATGTCATTAATACAATCATCTACTTTCCAAAGTAGTGATGAAGCTTATCGATATACGGAAGGTATTCTAAGTCCGTTTATAGCCAATCTAGGACATACACTTCAAGAATCGATTGTTTCATTGGTTCCTATTTTAATTTTATTTGCAATTGTGTTTTATTTCCATAGAAGGATAAATAAGAGTGAGATCCGTCGTATTGCTATCGGGATAGTTTACGTATTAATTGGACTGACACTCTTCCTAATTGGAGTTAACCAAGGATTTATGGATATGGGACGCTACCTAGCTACTGAATTAGCAACAAATCATGAAGCGTTATTGCCGTGGATAGGATTGGTTATGGGACTAGTGGTAGTTTTAGCTGAACCAGCCGTACATGTGCTAGGGGACCAAGTTGAAGATGTAACAGGTGGACATATCCCTAATAAGTTGTTATTATTCTCCTTATCGATTGGTGTAGGTTTAGCTGTTACAATGTCAATGGTTCGTATTATGATTCCTGGCGTTGAATTATGGCACTTCCTATTACCAGGATTTGGCTTATCTATTCTTTTAAGTTTCTATGTACCCAACCTATTTACAGGTATTGCCTTTGATGCTGGTGGGGTAGCATCTGGTCCAATGACGGCAACTTTCATTTTGGCCTTTGCACAAGGTGTAGCGGCTACATTACCACAAGCAGATGTCTTAATAGATGGATTTGGTATCATCGCAATGGTGGCAATGACACCGGTGTTAATGGTTCAAATTCTAGGCTTAATTTATAAACTACGTGTTAAAGATAAGAAAACAGCGAACAAGGGGGTTAATTGATGACTGTAGAATCAGTGGCATTTTTTGCTATTGTCAACCATGGTATTGGACAAAAAGTACTAAAAATTGCCAAACAACATGGTACTGGTGGAGGTACATTGGTCCTTTGTGAAGGCACGATTCCAAATAAATTCCTTAATTTAATGGGCTTAGATGAATCCAAAAAAGAGATGATGATTACATTAGCACCTAAGGAATATGAAAAAGAAATACACGAAAAGATTACTGAAAAAATGAAATTAGATAAAAAAGGTTTGGGTATCCTATTTTCAGCTGATACTTCAAGCGTATACGGTAGTCGTTTGTTTAATCGGGCATTTGAAGAAGAAGGTGAAAATATGAGTGAATATCAATTATTGGTAACAATTGTCGATCGTGATTCAGGAGATGATGTTGTATCGGCAGCTCGTAACGAAGGAGCTAAAGGTGCGACAATCCTTCATGGTAGAGGAACAGGAACTACTGAAATTTCTAAACTTTTCAACATTGAAATTCAACCTGAAAAAGAAATCGTTCTTTTAGTTGTTGAGTCTGAAAAGGTAAAATCGGTTTCTGAAAACATACATACTGCCATGGGATTAGATAAACCTGGTAGTGGGGTCGTTTTTTCAATTCCAGTAAACCAAGTAACAGGTTTAGTACAAAATCTGTAAAAATCGCATAGTAGCAACAATTATTGCTTAACAAACTCGTATATGTTATACTGTCTAAGTAGAAAGAAGACAGTGGTGGAGTGAGCGGTGACGCTCACTTTTTTCATGGTAATAAGTTAAAAATAAGAAAAGCGAGGGGAAATATGGCTAAAGTAACTGACCAAATGCAAGAAATCGTTCAACCAATTATTGAAGACTTAGGCTTTATATTGTTTGATATCGAATTTGTGAAAGAAGGAAAAACTTGGTTCTTAAGAATTTACGTGGATAAACCAGGTGGTGGTATTGCAATTGAGGATTGTGTCACAGTTAGTGAACATATTTCTGAAGCGATTGATCAATTAGAAACTGACCCAATTCCGCAAGCTTATTACCTTGAAGTATCTTCTCCAGGTGCAGAACGTCCATTGAAAAATGAAGACGATGTTCAAGCTGCTATCGGTGAATGGGTATTCTTGTCATTCTATCAAGCCATTGATGGTCAAAAAAATATTCAAGGCCGTCTACTATCTGTTTCAGATGATACATATGAGATTGAAACTAAAGATAAAACACGTAAAGTGGCAGTAACAGTGGATAAAACAAATGTATCCTTAATCAGATTGGCCATTGAATTTTAAAATTAATCATTTTTGAAAGAGGGAATTTAGATGAGTAAAGAAATGTTAAGAGCCTTCGAAGCGCTTGAGGATGAAAAAGGCATTTCAAAAGAAGTTATTTTGGAGGCGCTAGAGGCAGCTTTAGTTTCAGCTTATAAACGTAACTATCAACAAGCGCAAAATGTTGAAGTAAACTTTGATGCAAAAAAAGGCGATATTAAAGTATTTGCAGTGAAAGAAGTTGTTGATTTAGTGATGGACTCACAACTTGAAGTGTCTCTTCAAGATGCCCATGACTTAAACAATGCTTATGAAATTGGTGACAAGATCAAATTTGAAGTAACACCAAAAGACTTTGGGCGTATTGCTGCACAAACTGCAAAACAAGTAATTATGCAACGTGTTCGTGAAGCTGAACGTTCAATCATCTATAATGAATACATTGATTACGAAGATGACATTTTAACTGGTATAGTTGAACGTCAAGACCGTCGTTATGTATACGTAAGCTTAGGAAAGATTGAAGCAGTTATCCCACCAGAAGGTCAGATTCCAAATGAAACCTTCCAGCCACATGAACGTGTACAAGTTTATGTTGAGCGCGTAGAAAACACAACTAAAGGGCCACAAGTATATGTGTCTCGTAGTCATCCAAGCCTTCTAAAACGATTATTTGAACAAGAAGTACCAGAAATTTTTGATGGTACAGTTGAAATTAAAGCTATCGCACGTGAAGCTGGTGACCGTTCTAAAGTAGCTGTTGTTTCAAACGATACAAATATTGATGCCGTAGGTACTTGTGTTGGTCCTCGTGGTTCTCGTGTACAACGTATTGTGGATGAACTAAAAGGTGAAAATATGGATATTGTTCAATGGTCTGATGATATGGCAACATTTATTTCAAATGCCTTGAACCCAGCGGATGTACTATCTGTACACTTTGTACCAGGTGAAACATCTTGTGTGGTAGTAGTACCAGAAAACCACTTATCACTAGCGATTGGTAAACGTGGTCAAAATGCACGTTTAGCTGCTAAATTAACTAATCACAAAATTGATATCAAATCAGAAGCAGACTTCGATGCTTATGTACAAACAGAGGAATATGCAGAACGTTTTGCTGAAAAAGAATTAGCAGATGAAGATGTAGATCCAATATTAGCTGAAGATATCGAAACGGTTGAAGAGTACGATGCAGTAACAGAAGGTACGGAATCAGTAGATGAAACTGACTTAGTAGCTGCTGCTGATGTGAATGAAGGCAATGTAGACGCTGAAACATTTGAAGATCAAGTTGATGATGTTGAATTAAATAACGATGGTTTAATCGGTGAAGAAGATTTAGACCAACAAGAACGTTTAAACGAAGAAGGCTAAGATTAGGTGGGATCAAACATGAAACAACGAAAAGTTCCTATGCGAAAATGTGTTGTGACAAATGAAATGTTTCCTAAAAAAGAATTAATCAGAATTGTTCGTAATCCTGAAGGTGTCGTTGAAATTGACCCAACAGGCAAGAAAAATGGGCGTGGTGCATATGTATCACTAGATCCTGAAGTCGTACAAAAGGCTTGGGATAAACATTTGTTAGATAGACACTTAAATGTAACCATTTCGGATGACTTTTATAGTGAATTGAAAGCTTATGTAGCCCACCAAAAAGCCAGAAAAGAGCTTTTTGAAAATGAACAATAACAAGTTAAATCTGTTAGGTTTAGCTCAGGCAGCAAGTAAACTTGTTTCAGGTACTGAGACTGTTATGAAAACAATTCAACAAGAAACAGCCGTTCTAGTTGTTTTTGCATCAGATGTGAGTGAGCAAACCAAGAAGAATATAGAGAACAAATGTGCTTTTTATGAAGTGGAATGTATTCAAATGTTTACAACAGAAGAAATTTCAATTGCGCTCGGAAAAAAGAGGTCAATTATTGCTTTCTTGGACCATGGATTTGTAAAAAGCTTTAAAAAATAAATTAGATTTTTACGTATATTTTTACATCAAATAGGAGAGTAAAAAGTATGAGAGATTAGTAGAATAAGGAAGGTGATGACATGTCAAAAAAACGTGTCTACGAAGTTGCTAAGGAAATTGGCGTATCAAGTAAAGAGTTATTGAAAGCTGCAGAGGGTGCAGGTTTTGAGTATTCAAGCCATATGGCATCGATGACTGATGACGAAGTGAATAAGCTGAAAAGTAGCTTTGCAAATAAAACAGCAGCAAAAGATGAAAGTAAAAATCAACCAGTAAAAACAGCTGATAATCAACCAGCTAAAAAAGCTGAAGAAAAACCTGCTGCTAAAGGTACTGAAAAAGTAGCACCTGTTAAAGCAAATGCTAACCAAAAACAGCAACAAAACAAGTCGCAAAATCGCAATAACCCAGCAAAAGAGAATAAAAATATGAATAATCAAAAAAATAATTTTAAAAATAACAACAATAATAAAAATGGCGGATTTAAAGGTAAAGGCAAGAAAGGGAAGAAAGGTCGTTTTAATAATGACCAGAATCGTCCTCAAGGCAACCCAGTACCACCAAGAAAGAATAAGCCACTTCCAGAAAAAGTGGAATATACTGAAGGTATGACTGTTGCAGATATTGCTAAAAAGATTCACCGTGAGCCAGCTGAGATTATCAAAAAACTATTCTTGATGGGTGTACCAGCTACACAAAACCAAGCGTTGGATAAAGATGCGATTGAATTAATTCTAGACGAGTATGGTGTGAAAGCTGAAGAGAAAGTGATCGTCGATCAAGCAGATTTTGATCATTACTTTGAAGATGCTAAGAACGCGGACGAAGAAGAATTGGAAACTCGTCCTGCAGTTGTTACAATCATGGGACATGTTGACCATGGTAAAACAACTTTACTTGACTATTTACGTAACGCTCAAGTTGTTGATGGTGAAGCAGGTGGTATCACTCAACATATTGGTGCCTACCAAGTACGCGAAAACGATCGTTTAATCACTTTCCTAGATACACCAGGGCATGCGGCATTTACGACAATGCGTGCGCGTGGTGCTGATGTAACAGATATCGTTATCCTAGTAGTAGCTGCTGATGATGGTGTTATGCCACAAACCGTTGAAGCAATTAACCATGCTAAAGCAGCAGGTGTGCCAATCATCGTTGCAGTAAACAAGATTGATAAACCTACAGCTAATCCTGACCGCGTAATGCAAGAATTAACTGAATATGGTTTAATTTCTGAAGAATGGGGTGGCGATACAATCTTTGTGAACATCTCTGCTAAATTTGGTCAAAATGTAAGTGACTTATTAGAAATGATCTTATTAGTTGCTGATGTTGAAGAATATAAGGCTGTGCCTAATCGTTTAGCTTTAGGTTCTGTGATTGAAGCCCGTCTTGACCCTTCTAAAGGTGCTATTGCAACGTTATTAGTCCAAGAAGGTACGCTACGAGTTGGAGATCCAATCGTTGTTGGAGATACCCATGGACGTGTACGTGTAATGACAAACGATACTGGTCGTCGTATTAAACAAGCTGGTCCATCTACACCAGTAGAAATCACTGGTTTACAAGAATCACCACAAGCGGGTGACCGATTTGTAGCCTTTGATGATGAAAAGACTGCCCGTGCAGTTGGTGAGGAACGTGCTAGTCGTGCATTGCAACAACGCCGTCAAGCCAACCATGCCGTAACTCTTGATAACTTATTCGAAACACTTCAAGAAGGTGAATTGAAGTCTGTAAATGTTATCATTAAGGGTGACGTGCAAGGATCTGTTGAAGCATTAGCTGGAAGCTTGAAGAAAATTGAAGTTGAAGGTGTTAAAGTAAATATTGTTCACCAAGCAGTTGGTGCTATTAACGAGAGTGATGTTACTTTAGGTCAAGCGTCACAAGCTTTAATCATTGGTTTCAACGTGCGTCCTACACCACAAGCTAAATTACAAGCAGATGCAGATGAAGTAGAATTACGTCTATATAATATTATTTATGATGCGATTAATGATGTAGAATCAGCTATGACTGGTATGTTAGACCCAGAATTCGTTGAAGAAGTAACGGGTACAGTACAAGTTCGTGAAACATATAATGTTTCTAAGGTAGGTACGATTGTCGGTGGTTACGTATTAGATGGTACTATTTACCGTAACTCACAAGTACGTGTTATTCGTGATTCTATTGTCATCTATGATGGCCAATTAGCTTCATTACGTCGTTTCAAAGATGATGTAAAAGAAGTTTCTCGTGGTTTCGAATTAGGTCTTACAATTGAAAACTACAATGATATTAAAGTTGATGATGAAATTGAAGCATACCGTATGGTTGAAGTTAAGAAATAATTGAGGTGAAGCACAATGGCAAAATTTAGAGCTGAACGTGTAAGTCAAGAAATTCTTCGCGATGTGAATGACATTTTGATAAAGACTGTCAAAGACCCTCGTGTTGAAGGTGTCACAATTACTGATGTAGAGGTTACTGGTGACTTACAACAAGCAACTATTTTCTACACTACATTGAGTGAATTAGCCAGTGAACGTGAAAAAGCCCAAAAAGGTTTAGAAAAATCTAGTGGATTAATCCGATCAGAAATTGGTAAACGCCTAAATATTTATAAAACACCAGAAATATTCTTTGAGCGTGACCGTTCAATCGAATATGGTAATCATATTGATCAATTGCTAGCTCAATTGAACAAAAAAGATGATTTAGCAAGCATGTCTGATGCTGAGTCAGATAACTTAGCCGATTAATATAATGAAAGGGCCAGTACCTATAGCAATCATGCTATAGGTACTGGCCCTTTTTCTTAGCTTTGTAAGCAGAGTAAATCCGTTCAAAAGTAGTGAAAAAACTGGTATAGAGACTTTTAACTTGAATAAAAATACTTATTTTTCAAAAAATAATTGTTACATACAATGTCATAATTATAACTTATTAAAATATGCAATAATTTATGAAAGTGCTGTAATTGTTGTTATACTGGGAAAACGTTGATTTGTAACAATTGAGATGAAAATATTAAAAGTTACAAAACATTTCAGTCCATTTAAAGCCCCTTAACGAATGGGTTTATAGGGTTTTCTTTTGAATCCATACCGTGTAGTATATTGCATGTAGTCGAAACAGTGGCTAAATAAACAGCTAAGCAATAGCTAAACAAATAAGGAGTTTTACTTAACATGAAATTTAATAAAACTATTTTAGGAACAACATTTGCATTGTCAGCATTATTTGCGACAGCAGGCTTTAACACTGAAGATGCTAAAGCAGCAGAATGGACAGCACGTAGCGTTGAAGAAGTTTCAGCTGATATGCAAGCAATTGATGAATCAACTTCTGAGTATACAGTAGTATATGGCGATACTTTATCAGTAATCGCTAATGCAGCAGGTGTTGACGTGAATACACTAGTTCAAATTAATGAAATTGAAAATGCAGATTTAATTTTCCCATCTAAGTCTATTTCATTTACTAAAAATGATGAAGGTGAAGTAAATGAAGTTGTCGTAGAAGATACAAACAATAAAAAAGATACTTATAAAGTAGAGGAAGAAACTGTAGAGAAAACTGAAACAGTTGAAGAAGCAAGTGTTGAGCCAGTTGCATATGAAGCAGAAGAAACTGAAGAAGCAGCAACTGTAGAAGCAACTTCTTATGAAGCTGAAGAAACTACTGAAGCAACATCTTCAACTTCAACATCTTCATATTCAGCGGCCTCAGAAATTCCTTACCAAGTATTACAAGTTGTTGAGAGTGAAGCGGGTCCAAGCTACTCTGAAAAAGCAGCAGTATTCTCAGTAATCCTTAACCGTGCTAATTCAGGTAACTGGGGTGGTACTTCATTATCAGCAGTAGTTAACGCATCTGGTCAATTTGAAGTTGTTTCAAATGGTATGGCTGCAAGTGCAACAGTTTCTGATCAAACTTATCAAGCTGTAAATGATGTATTAACTAATGGTGTAACGACATCAGCTGAATCATTCCGTGCCTCAGGCGATGGTGTGACTAACGTATTCTTCTAATTAAAATTCAAATATTGTAAACAGAAAGATCGGGAGGCTCTCCCGATCTTTTTTCATTTATCATTTTTTACAAGGTCGATAGTAAAAGATATTGGTTTGTTTAGTTAAGTTTCATCGGTCTAATAATAGAAAAAAACACCTAATTATTTGTTTACGAATAATTAGGTAAAGTAAAAGTAGGGAAATAAATGAGGATTCAAATAATTATCTACCGTGTATTACTCTATGTATTCTATTATAGAAAGGTTGATATTAAGGCTAAAATAGCTAGTCCACCTTGTGTCAATATAATCTTTTTACTACTAGTGAAGCTACCATATGTAGCCACCAAAATAATGTAGACAAATAACATACGAACAATTTCGATAGAAGAGTTACTAAAAAACAATGCATATAATAGTCCTACACCAATGAGGCCATTATATATACCCTGATTTTTTAATAAGGTATTTAATGATTTTCCTTCCAACTCATCTCTTCCCATATTGAATACTCTACTAGTTTGAACTGACGTGGTAGTAATAGTTTGTATATACATGATATAAAAGAATTCTAAAGCGACAAAGATAGTTAATACAGTTGTTATAGCTGACATAGTTAATTCCTCCCTTTAATTGACAAAGTAATCTTTGTTTTTCTAAATATAAAACATTTTTATGATTTTTCAAAGGATTTATCTATGTAATATAAAGCTGTATTACGATGAATATTTAAAAGGAGATAACTAATGAATTTTATAGTGTAAAAGTACAAAAAAGCTGTTGCTTATAATAGCAACAGCTTACTAATTTCTTCATTTGAATGCGCCCGGAGGGAATCGAACCCCCATCATAAGAACCGGAATCTTATGTGATATCCATTACACTACGGGCGCAATTTGTCTTAAAATCGGCAATGACCATAACAGAATTATTATAGCCTAGTTTTCAGATGAATACAAGAGATCTTTAAAGACAGGAATAAAGCAATGCTTATATTCATAAATGTAGTATCAGTCTAGGCATAGTGAGTACTAAATTAACACTTATGATTTTTTGAGTCTAGCTGTTGGGAAGGAAGGTAAGGGTATGCTAGAATGATAGAGCAAGTTTATGGGACTTTATTTGTTGACCAATTTTGACCATAAAGGTATAATACCAATATACAAGTTTAAAAGGAGGATATTTAAATGAATTTAGTACCAACAGTTATTGAACAATCTTCTCGCGGTGAACGTGCTTATGATATATACTCTCGTTTATTAAAAGACCGTATTATTATGTTGAGCGGGGAATTCAATGAAGATTTAGCTAACTCAATCATTGCCCAATTATTATTCTTAGATGCTCAAGATCCAGATAAAGATATCTACCTATACATTAATTCACCAGGTGGTTCTATCACTTCGGGTATGGCAATCTATGATACTATGCAATTCGTACATGCAGATGTACAAACAATTGTAATGGGTATGGCTGCATCAATGGGGTCATTTATTGCGGCCGCCGGAACTAAAGGTAAACGTTTTGCTTTACCAAATGCTGAAATCTTAATCCACCAACCATTAGGTGGTGCTCAAGGACAAGCAACTGAAATTGAAATTGCTGCACGTCACATCTTGAAAACAAAAGAAAAAATGAACCGTCTATACTCTGAAATGACTGGTCAACCTGTAGAAGTGATCGAACGAGATACCGACCGTGACAACTGGTTAACTGCAGAAGAAGCTTTAGAATATGGTTTATTAGATCAAATCATGACTAAAAACGATGAATTAGAAAAATAGTTAACCAATTTTAAGTCTAGAGAAGTGGGGTAAAACCTGCTTCTTTTTCTTTAAGGCGTTCGATATAGCCCGTGGAAATGTCCTTAAATATATATTCTTTGTAAGGCGTAATAGCTGTCATTGCAGTATAGGAGAAAAGTGGGCTTAAAAGCTTGCAAGCGGATAAATTTATTGGTATGATTACTTTTGTAAAGAGATGTGATTCGAAGGGATCAAATTTTTTTACCGGAGGGTGGTCAAAAAAAGACGCGCTGGACAATAAAAGTCCAAGTGTTTTTGCACTCAATGTTTTTGTACTAGGAAAGTGGGGACTATGGACGAATTATTTAAAAGTATTACTGAAGTAGTGCCGGAAGTTCAGAAGACCTATTTTGAGAGAATTAGCGTATTACAGCGGATTTTCAAAGATGGTCCGATTGGTCGGAAGGGACTAGCTGAAAAGTTAGGAATTACCGAACGACCGCTACGTACAATTACAGATGTTTTGAAACAACAAGGTCTCATTGATTCTTCTCCCGCAGGTATGACAATTACGCCAAAAGGGGAACGAGCAATTGCTACAGGTCAAGACTTGTGGCGAGATACAAATAAAATTCACCTACAAGAAAAATATTTGGCTGATGTGCTCAACATAGCAGATGCTCGAATTGTTTCAGGAGATATCGACCAGGATCAACATATTTTGTTTGAAATGGGTCTACAAGTTTCAAAATACTTAGACACGAATTTACCAGCGGGGAATCATACGATTGCTGTTACTGGTGGTTCAACTATGCTAGAGGTAAGTGAACATGTTCAATTAGCACCTTCTGCTGACAGACACTTTACTGTTGTCGCAGCCAGGGGTGGGATCGGAGATGCTTCAGCAACCCAAGCCAACACAATTAGCGATATTCTAGCGCAAAAGTTATATGGTCATAACATTTCTTTATATGCACCTGAGAATCTATCTGAGGTTGCAAATATGGCTTTAATGAATGATCCAGTAATTCAATCAACTTTAAAACGGTTAAAAGAGGCTAATATTTTGCTTTTCAGTGTTGGTAATGCTAAAATTATGGCAAAGCGTAGGGGGCTTGATTCAGAAAGTTCTTCTAAGATTAAGAGTAACCACGCTGTAGGGGAAGTGTTCGGATGTTTCTTCGATAAGGAAGGAAAAATTGTTCACCGAATCCCTAGAATAGGTCTTCAACTAGAGGACTTGGCAGATATTGAATTGCCAATTCTTATCGCTGGAGGCAGTGTTAAAGCAGAAGCAATACAGGCTTTTGCAAAACTCGCACCTAAACAGTTAGTCATTATAACTGATCAAGGTGCCTCAAATATGGTTTTAAATGGGGAATCCCATTAAAATAATTTTGTATTCCATTAAGGAGGAATTTTGTAGTATGGCAATTAAATTAGCAATTAACGGTTTTGGTCGTATCGGTCGTTTAACTTTACGTCGTATCTGGGAAGAAAATGAATCAAATGTAGAAATCGTGGCAATCAACGATTTAACAGACAACGAATTCTTAGCTTACCTATTAAAATATGATACAGCTCACGGTACTTTCAACCACGATATCGAAACTACTGAAAATGGTATTTCAATCGATGGTAAAGAAATCACTGTATACTCTGAACGTGACGCAAACGATTTACCTTGGGGTGACTTAGGTGTTGATATCGTTCTAGAATGTACTGGTTTCTACGCTACAAAAGAAAAATCTCAAGCACACATCAACGCTGGTGCTAAAAAAGTTATCATCTCAGCTCCTGCTGATGCTGAAACTAAAACAATTGTTTACGGTGTAAACGAAGATATCATCGAAGCTGAAGATAAAATTATCTCTGGTGCTTCATGTACTACTAACTGTTTAGCTCCTGTAGTTAACGTGTTAGAAAAAGAATTTGGTATCAAACATGGTTTAATGTCAACAATCCATGCTTACACTTCTACACAATCATTACAAGATGCACCTAACGGTAAAAAAGGTAACTTCCGTAACGGTCGTGCAGCTGCAGAAAATGCTATTCCAGCATCTACTGGTGCAGCAAAAGCTGTAGGTCGCGTTATTCCTTCAGTTAACGGTAAAGTTGACGGTACTGCTATCCGTATTCCTATCGTTACTGGTTCAATGACTGAGTTCTACTCAACATTAAACACTAAAGTTACAGTTGAAGAAGTTAACGCTGCTATGGAAAAATACGCTAACCCATCATTCTTATACAACACTGATGAAATCGTATCTTCTGACATCGTTGGTGTTCCAGCTGGTTCAATCTTCGACGCAACTCAAACTAAAGTTATCGAATCTGAAGATGGCCAATTAGTTAAAACTGTTGCTTGGTACGATAACGAAGCTGGTTTCGTTTCTCAATTCGTACGTTTAATCGAATTCTTTGCTGCTAAACAATAATTCATTGTTTAAAAGTAAAATCAGTTGAATTTGGGCGGGAAGCTTCGCGCTTCCTGCCCTTTTTTATTGGTTAACAACTTAAGATAAGGAGTGCTATTTTAATGGCTAAGAAAACTGTAAAAGACATCGATTTAAAAGGTAAAGTAGTTTTAGAACGTGCTGATTTTAACGTTCCAATGGACAAAGACCTTAATATTACTGATGACAACCGTATCGTTCAAGCATTACCAACTATTGAGTATATTCTTGAGCAAGGTGGTCGTTTAGTATTATTCTCTCACCTTGGTAAAGTGAAAACAGAAGAAGACAAAGCTTCTAAATCTCTACGCCCAGTTGCAGAACGTTTATCTGAAAAATTAGGTAAAGAAGTTACTTTCGTAGCGCAAACTCGTGGTCAAGAATTAGAAGATGCTATCGCTAACCTTAAAGATGGCGAAGTATTAATGTTTGAAAACACTCGTTTCGAAGATGTAGACGGTAAGAAAGAAAGCAAGAACGATCCTGAATTAGGTAAATACTGGGCTTCATTAGGCGACGTATTTGTTAATGACGCATTCGGTACTGCCCATCGTGAACATGCTTCTAACGTTGGTATCTCAAACAACACCGAAGCTGTTGCTGGTTTCTTAATGGAAAAAGAAATCCAATTCTTGGGCGATGCTGTTAACGAACCAAAACGTCCATTCGTTGCAATCTTAGGTGGTGCGAAAGT
>JAEZWY010000018.1 GCA_023442905.1 Bacillota bacterium
CCGAAGGGCAAATTATCTTAGACCGTGACCTTGATGCACGTGGTATTGAGCCACCAATCAACGTATTGCCATCACTTTCTCGTCTAAAAGATAAAGGTACCGGTGAAGGTAAAACACGTAAAGACCATGCAGCAACAATGAACCAACTATTTGCTGCTTATGCGAAAGGTAAACAAGCGAAAGAGCTATCTCAAGTATTGGGTGAATCAGCATTGTCAGAAACAGATAAGAAATACGTAGCCTTTACTACAGCGTTTGAAGACAAATATGTTGATCAAGGTTTTGAGTACAACCGTACGATTGAAGAAACCTTAAACCTAGCTTGGGAATTACTAGCGATCTTGCCTCGTACAGAATTAACACGTATTAAAGATGATTTAATCGATACATACATGCCTTCAACTGAAGGAGAGTGATTTTAAATGGCAAATGCGCTAAATGTCAAACCAACACGGATGGAACTGAGCACATTAAAAGACCGTTTAAAGGTTGCTCAAAATGGTTATGACTTACTAAAAGATAAGCAAGATGAATTAATGCGTCAGTTTATTGAATTGATCAAAGAAAATAACCGCTTGCGCAATGAAGTAGAAGATGAATTGTCTGGTGCCTTAGGTAATTTTGTATTGGCCTCATCATCCATGAATGATGCCTTTATGGAGGAAATTGTTGCCTTACCAACAAAACAAGTCAACTTAGAAATTGCCCGCAAAAATATCATGAGTGTTGACGTTCCTAAAATGTCATTTTCATACGATGATGACAATAAAAATAACGACAACGAAGTGAAATATGGTTATTTGAATACGTCTAGTGAATTAGATGATGCCATTGAAGTTTTGAATGAAGTTATGCCTAAGTTATTAAAATTGAGTGAAATTGAAAAAACATGTCAATTAATGGCAACAGAAATTGAATCGACAAGACGTCGGGTAAATGCCTTGGAGTACCGGATGATTCCAAACATTCAAGAAACCATCAAGTATATCCAAATGAAGCTAGACGAAAACGAACGTGCATCTATAACTCGTATGATCAAAGTAAAAGACATGGGGTAAACACAAGGGTGCGAAAGCCGACGCCAAGGGAGGAACGTTGGAAGATTAGGGCAGTGGCTGACACAGTCAGGTACAACCTAATCTGAAACGCAGTCCTCCCTGGAGGCTTGAACCCGACTAAGAGTGTGAGCTCTACTGAGGGTACGAGCTACTATGTTTGCTACGTTAGCCAGTCTAATTGTAACTTTGTGGAGCCTTCAACTTGCACTTACTGGTCATTTAAAATAGTTTTCAAAGTGAGAGATCAAATCAATTCAAGCAATTGGTTTGGTCTCTTTTCCATATGTGACCATGCTTTGGAAGGTTTCATAATAGGAAAGAAGTCCTTTACAAAGCTTCCTTAAAAATGCTATAATAGAGATTGCCGAAAGGCCTTGCGGCAAGGGTAGAGATGTGAACCGGGTCAGATGGGGAACCAAGCAGCTCTAAGCATTGTCTATCCTGTGCTGTAAGTTAGTATAAATTTAAACGGCTAGAAGCCAAAACGCCAAGTGTGAACTTTCACGCTTGGCGTTTTTTATTTCTATTAAAGATTGTTGAAACCATACCATAGTAAGGCAAGAGCTATAAAAGCTAATATTAAGGGTAAAATATAAGTTATGGTGAAGTCTAGCCATTGTGCGACCTGTGAATAAATTGTTGTCAATTTACTGTTGAAGAAAAGTGACATGAAGAATAAGCCGTATAAGGGTAGTACATACAAGATAAAGGAATAGAAGGCTAGTAAGATAGTTGCTTGTAAACCTGTAACAGAATTTGCTGCAAAGTATCCTAGTAAAGCTAGGTAGGGAGCGGCAGACGATAATTCGGCAGCGCAAGTAGCAGCACCAATCATGAATAAAGATGCAGGAGACAAGTGGTTATCATCAGGATTCTTGATTTGATGATCAGTTTTTTCAACTTGGTTTGTATCTGTTTTACTTTGTATAACAAATTTATAAATCAAATAAATGATGATAAAGGCACTAACCAGTAGACTTGTAATGGCCCAAAATGCTGGATAGTGATTATTTATCCAAGTAAAAGCCTGCATAATCCAATTGGAAAAGCCAAAATAAAAGACTAAACCAAAAATATAATTGATCAAACTATTGGCAAATATAAAAGATAAAATATGATAAGGTGATTTAATTTTAGATTGTAGAACGAATTGCTGGGTGAGGGCAATGGGATTTAGCCCATCTATTAAGCCAGCAATCAGTGTAGTTGATAGGACTGTAAACATAATTTCCTCCTCAAAAAAAGCCGGATAAATACCCAAGTAGCACACCTTCATGGTGAAGGGCCTATGTGCTCAAGTATATCTATCCGGCGATAGTCGTTTTATTTTATGTGCTTTTATCCTATCAAAATGATGACAGATTGGCAAGGTAAGGTTATTACTGTAAATAATTAAAAAGATTTCTTGGAATAGCTTGCTTAAAATGGAGATCTATTTCAACTACATTCCTATATTTACCATCACCACTAGGTTTTTCTAGTTGGGTAATCGAAGAAACATCTGGCGTTACTTCACCGAGATAATAAAATTCAGTACCTTCATCATCGTCTTTCTTAATAAACATATGAATTTGCCAGTCATCAGCATCCTGTAAGATTTTCACTTCAGGAGAAGCCAAGGTTCTTGGTGCTTTCGTAAACCAAGTCATGGTTGTTGGATCTAGCAGGGCATCTTCATAAGCTACTTGCGCACCTTTAAAATCATCACCTTTATCTAGAGTAACAAAAATGGTGAAAATTTTGCGTTGCTTATCATGCGTATAGCCGCCAATATTTTGGTCTACTAATTGGGTCCGCCATTTAAGCAATCGTAAGGCGTCCCGACGACCGTATTTTTGATATAAGGTTAAATCAGTTGTTCTATTATAGTCGTCATTTAGTAGAGTTGCAGTCGTAATTAAGTCATTCAAATGATGTAAAAAGGTTGCCTCTCGTTTTGCTGATTGGAAGCCTGGACTGACTTGGATACCATCGTCTTGAATGGTCACCACTTGTCCTGGTTGATAAGTCTTCTTCGCGCTACCAGCATAATAATCAGTGGATAAGGTGCGAACCACGGATTGGACAATAGTATGGTCATTAGCTAAGTCATGTTTTCCAAAAATAGTTTCTATAGATTTAAAACTTAAATCATCTATACCTTCTTTAGCAAGCTCACTTAAGAGCACTAATTCATGTAGTCGTTTACCGGGTAAGATTTCGCGAGATAAAAATTTCAAGATAGCATTAGCAGGTTTTGACAGGTAGCTGTCACTTTCTTTAATACTGGCTAAAAAACTCGGGTAATTATCTTTTTTATTGGCCAATAGAAAGGGATCAAAACTATTGGTTGTTTGAAAGTCAATCAACATGGGTATACGCCCTAGTTCATTTTTCAGACCAAAGTAACTTTCCTTTAACTCTTTCATGGAATCTAGTTTTACCGCATTTATAGAATCAAAAATTCTTTCCTTAGCAATCGACTCAAAATTGATATTAGATAGTCCAGAAAGGAAGTTGGTATTAACTGTTGTTTTGCGCATAGCATCTTTACTGCGATTGGAGTTACCAGAAAGGGCAACAGGAATCAGATAGTTGTTCTTATAATTACCGATAAAATCGATAATATTCACAAATTTCTTATCTACATGCTTACGAAGACCACGCCCCATTTGTTGAACGAATATAATACTGGACTGGGTATTACGCAGCATAACCACTTGATTAATCTCAGGAATATCAATGCCTTCATTAAAGATATCCACGGTAAAAATATAGTCTAAAAGACCAGCTTTCAATCGGTTGACCTGCTTGGTTCGAACCTCTTGGCTGTCGCCACCAGAAAGGGCAACGGTTTTATAGCCGCGGCTATTAAATTTATCAGATAAGGATTTTGCTTCTTCGTTTCGGCTACAGAATACTAAACCTTTTACTTTTTTCTTGTCTAAACCGTAATAGGTCAACTTGTCCATAACATAATCAACACGTTCATCTAGAACTAGATTTTTTAGATGGGTAGTTTCAGATATCATTTCACCATCTTTTTCATAGTCGGTTACACCAAAATAGTGGAAGGGTGCTAGTAAGTCTGCTTCAAGGGCATCTTGTAAACGAATTTCGTAAGCAATATTGTAGTCAAAAAGTTCATACAAATTGTACCCATCCGTACGCTCAGGTGTCGCTGTTAAGCCAAGCAAAAACTTAGGTTTAAAATAGTCGAAAATGCGTTGATAAGATGCAGATCCTGCTCGGTGCACTTCATCTACTAAGATGTAATCAAATTCTTCTGGATCAAATTGCTGTAAATGTTGATCGCGGCTAATGGTTTGTTGGGTAGCAAAAATATATTTAGCGGTAGTATCCTTTTGATTTCCCGTATACCAACCAAAAGCGTCATCAGATGCTTCATGTAAGACCTTTTTAAAGGAAGTCATGGCTGCATGTAAAATCTGTTCTCGGTGAACGATAAACAGCATCTTTTTAGGTTTTGTTTCCAAGACATCGAAAGCAGCTAAATAGGTTTTCCCCGTACCGGTTGCTGCAATGACTAAACCACGGTCAGCCCCATTTTGTCGTAACTCTATCAAACTGTCTAAGGCTGGTTGCTGCATCTTGTTCGGTACAATAAACTGCTTAGTGGGGTCTTGCAAGATGCTAGTATCACGATATTTAGGTGGTTGGAAGGACCTGGTGTACTGTGCTATCCATTCTTCAGTTAAAGGTTGTGCACTTGCCCATTCTTTGTCTAAATGAGCCTTCATTTGATGAATAATCGCTCCATGATGGTAGGTCGTGAGTTTGACATTCCACTCGTAATTAGTTTTCAAGGCATGATTGGTCAGATTTGATGACCCAATAATAAAGGAAGCGTGGTCTTTATGTTCAAATAAATATCCTTTTGCATGAAAAGCTTCTTTATCCGAAATATGGACCTCTAAATTTGGTATCTTCAACAAAGCCTTGAAAACATCAGGCGAATTAAAGTCTAAATAATTTGATGTGATTAATCGACCTTTTATGCCTCGTTGGTTTAAGTCAAACAAGTGTGTCTTCAGCGTATTCAGGCCACTCTCTGTCACAAAGGCCACAGAAAATGTGAAGGTTTCGCTGGTATCTAACTCTTCCTGCAAGGTATTTAAAAGAAAGACATGCGCATCAGGTTGGTTAATAATCAGTTCAGGATCATACTGGGCATGCCCCAACTGACGCTTATCTATAAAAGCATGCCGCAAAGATTGCGCTAATAAATCCATATTCTCCTCCGAAATATCTTACAAGGTCATCTTAGATAACTTCTCAACAGCAGGTAGGTCCGCCGGTGCCCAGTCTAAATCTTTCAATTCGCTAGGCTTCAACCATTTGATCGCCTCGTGTTCCGTTAAAAAGGGTTCGCCTTCCTTAAGCTGGCAAATAATTGTGGTCAGGTGAACTCTTCCAAAGTCATATTCATAGGCTGAAGAATCAAAAATATCCGGTGCAAGATCTACTGAAATTTTTAACTCTTCGGCTAATTCGCGTTTAAGGGCTTCTTGTGCAGTTTCGCCGGCTTCTATTTTCCCACCAGGAAACTCCCATAAGTATGCTAAGGATTTTTCACCACCGCGTTGCGCACATAAAATACGTTGGTCTTTTATCAGAATTGCCCCAACAACATAGATATCTTTCATTGGTATCACCTTTCAATCGTCTTTTTACTTCTATTAAAGTATATAGATCATTTTACCGGACCCATATCAAATAAGAAAGATCAAAAAAACCGGCTAGCCTAGTTTTCACTGACTTGCTCACGTAGAGCAGTTACCATGAAAAACTAAACTAGCCAGTATTATTGTATTAAAATGCTTTGCGCTTATTTAGACGCATAAAATCATTTTTCCATTAAATCTTACAAAGGGTATTTATTAAACCAATCCTGCTAATGTTGGTAACCACATTGAGATAGCTGGAATATAAGTTACGAGCATTAATCCAGCGAAGATGGCGCCGTAGTAGCCAAGCATATAAGGCATTACTTTAGCTAATGTTGAACGGCCCACGCGGATGGCAACGAATAAGGTGTTACCAACTGGTGGTGTGATGTTACCGATACATAGGTTGTAAGTTAACATGATACCAAAGTGGATTGGTGAAATCCCAAATGATTCCGCAATCGGTAAGAAGATTGGGGTGAAGATTAGGATTGCAGGTGTAACGTCCATGAAGGTACCAGCGATTAGTAAGATTAGGTTGATAATTAACATGATGAATAATGGGCTATCAGTTAATGATAGTAAGCTTTCTGCAATTGCTTGCGGGATACCTGTGAAGGCCATTACCCAAGATAGGATATTTGATACACCGATTAGAAATACAACCATACCAGATGTTTCAACAGAGTCTACTAAAATTTGGTATAAGTCTTTCCAAGTAATTGATTTATAGATGAATACAGAGATGATTAAAGCGTAGATAACCGCAATTGCTGAACCTTCAGTCGCTGTGAAGATCCCTGCGATAATCCCTCCGATAACAATTACAATCAGTGATAAGGGTAAAATGGCATCCACTGTAGCGCGGCCTAAACGTTTCCAATCAAATTTACCAGTTTCACCTGTGTAACCTTTACGTTTTGAAAAGATAAGGGCTACAATCATACAAGCTAACATCCAAATGATACCAGGAATATAACCAGCAACGAACAAGGCTGCAACTGATGTACCACCAGAAACCAATGAATAAGTAATTAAAGCATTTGAAGGTGGAATTAGTAAGCCAGATGGCGCTGATGCACCATTAGTAGCAGCTGCAAGATCCATGTCATAGCCAGCTTCTTCCTCACCGTCCTTTACCATACCCCCAACGGCTGCAGCAGCTGCGGCGGCTGAACCAGAAATGGCACCGAATAGGGCGTTAGCCCCAACATTCGTTAACAATAGTGAACCAGGGATTTTACCTACGATAGCTTGTACAAAGTTTACCAGCCGTTTGGCAATCCCACCTTGGTTCATGATATTCCCTGCTAACACAAAGAAGGGGATGGCAACTAAGGTAAAGGATGATGTCCCTGAGAAAATCCGTTGGGCACCGGTAATTAAGGTAATATCTAAAGGCATCGTTGGTAAGATAGCCCCGACAGCCGCAATCGCAATGGAAACGGCAATTGGTGCACCTAAGACTAATAATAAGGCTAGGAGCACGATCATAATAATAAGTGATTCTATGGCCATTTTATACCTCCTCTTCTACAATATCTTTGCGCGCGTCAAACAAATCTTTAATATTCAAGACACTGTAAAGGGCGATGAATATACCAGAAATTGGAATACACATATAGAAGTATCCCATTTGAAGGGGTAATGAAGAGGACATTTGTCCCATGGTTAATTTAGTAATTTCATAACCACCATACACCATGATTGTTAAAGCGAAAATTAAATTCAGTACTTCAGCTAAAATTTGTAGACTGTTTTGGTTACGTAGTGAGAAACGCTCAACAACTACGGGAATGTTCATATGCTCTCTTTTACCAAAAACATAAGCCGCACCAAATACGGTTACCCAAGCAAACATATAGGCTGCGAGTTCTTCCGACCAAGTACTTGGGCTATTTAAAATATAGCGGGTGAAAACTTGCCAAATAACCAATAAGGTCAGCACAGCCATGGCAGCAGCATTTAATACGCGCATGACTTTATCAATCACATTTCTTAATTGTTTCATGAAGCGTCTCCTTCCGTATTTTCATTCGCAAATTCTTGGTTTTTTTCTTGAATCTTATCGTAAGTTTCTTGTAGCTCTGGATAAGCTTCTAAGGTTGATTCATGCAGTGGTAATACTGCCTCTTTAAATGGTTCAGTATCTGGGTAGTTGAAGACAACACCCATATCATTTTCAGCTTGATCACGTGCTTCGGCTACTTTTACTTGCCAAGCTTCGTGTTGCGTGTCTTTCATTAAAGCAAAGGCTTCATCGAAGGTAGCTTTTTCATCTTCAGGTAAGGCGTCTAGGAATCGTGTAGACACAATCACTTCGTCCGGAATCATTTGGTGCATAGTGTAAGAATAGTTTTTAACGACATCACCGTGACCATTTTCTGTTAGAGACAATTCGTTATTTTCCGCACCGTCAATAACGCCTGATTGGATGGCTGTATACACATCACCGAATCCCATTGGTGTTGCTGAACCGCCTAATAATTCCATCATGGCAACGTTTGTTGGTGATTGTTGGACACGAATTTTCTTACCAGCAAGGTCGGATACTTCTTCAATTGGTGTATCTTTAACGTAGAAGTTACGCGTTCCGGCATCTAACCAAGCTTTGGTAATAAAACCTGCCTCTTCTGTTCCATTAAAAATAGGATCAACAATTTCTGGATCATCCATGACAGCGTGATAAGCTTCAGGAGTATCAAACAGATAAGGTAGGTTGAAAATTTGGAAGTCCGTGTTAAAGGTTTCTAGAATTGAGTTACTGGCGACAGTAACCTCAATTGCCCCAGTTTGTGTAAGTTGTACCAAGTTAGTTTGGGTACCCAATAACTCACTTGGATAAATTTGGACATCGTACTTGTCCCCGTATTTCTCCTCAATAAATTCTTCAAAAGCCAGCATACCTGTGTGGGTAGGGTGGTCTGAAGATTGGTTGTGGGCCAGTCGAATAATTTGCTTTTCCGAACCTAAAGCGGTTACATTTCCGCGCATAGAAAAGAAAAATATGCCGCAGATAACGAGTATAACTACAGCAACTAATCCCAATAAACCTTTATTCGGTTTTCTTGCAGAATTTCCCATAAAATCTCTCCTTCTCTTATAATATATAGTTACAAGTCTAGTATATAGCTTTTGAAACCGAATTCATAGACTTAAAATAAGAAAAAACGAAATTGTTTTTTCTGTTAGTATAAATAGTATTTCGCTTATTTCAATGGCTTTCTAGCCAATGGTCTTTACTTATCAAAAGCCTGAATATGGGTTAATATGAAACTAAGAAAGTATCAAAGGAGTTAATAAAATGAAAGCATGGATTGCAAATAATGCAGGTGGCCCGGACAACTTTGAACTACAAGACATAGATAAACCCAAAGCCCAACCAGGCGAAGCATTGGTAAAGGTGAAAGCTATTGGGATTAATCGTCATGATGTGATGTCTAGAAATGGTTTAAAGCCGGATGCGACTACTGAAGAACGAGTGATTGGGATTGAGATTGCCGGTGAAGTGGTGGACATCAATGCAGAAGATCGCGAAACTAGTCATGTGGCTATAGGTGACCATGTTGCAGGGATCATTACCCATGGTGCTTACGCAGAATATGCCCGTTTACCCCTTAGTCGGGCGATGGTATTTCCAAAAGATACACCATTTACAACTGCAGCTGCAATTCCAGAAGCATTTATGACAGCATATCAAACGATCTATTGGATTGGTGACCTACAGGAAGGTGAGCGTATTCTTGTCCATGCAGCAGGTTCTGGAGTAGGCACTGCGGCTATTCAACTAGCGAACCACCTGTCCCATGCAGACATCTTTGCTACAGCAGGTCGTCAAGATAAATTAGACTTAGCCAAAGAATTGGGTGCCCAGACAACCATTAATTATAAGATAGAAAACTTTGCCGATGTTGTTGCTGAAGTTACTAGCAAAAAGGGTGTCGATGTCATTCTAGATTTTATTGGGGCGTCCTACGCAACTAAAAACTTGTCTGCTATTGGGGAAGACGGTCGCTGGGTACTGATTGGTGCGCTTGGAGGAACAGAAGTACCGGACTTTGATATGGGACAATTGCTCTTTAAACGGGTGAAACTACAAGGGACCTTATTATCCAAACGGTCCGATGATTACAAGGCGCGTTTAGTAGCAGATGTGAATAAGGATGTCGTGCCTTTAATTGCGGATGGTAGTATTCAACCAGTAATTGATACGGTGATGGCTTTTGATAACTTACCGGAGGCACATAGATATATGGAAGCCAATAAAAACTTAGGTAAAATTATTGTCAGCTTAGAAAAATAAAGTTGCGTATTTTTATTTAGGAAACCATATAGGGTGTTTGCCAGCAAGTTGGCAGATGCTCTTTTTTTATTAAAAATAAATGAGAGAATAGATTGCTTTATTTGACAGTTTTGATACAATGAGAGTAATATTTATCATTATTTTCTAATGGAACAAAAAGGAGCTGACAGGTATGGAAAAAACGAAAATGCAGGAGATTGCTCAGTATTTGTATGATGCGGAGAAGAGCAAGACGGCGATTGATAATGTGACAGAGGTGTTCAATGTATCCTTTGATGAGCAGGAGGCTTATGATATTCAGGATTTAGTCGTGGCTCTAAAGAAGGAAACGGATGGGGAAACGGCGGCCTATAAGATTGGATTGACGTCGCCAGCTAAAATTAAACAGTTAAATATCGATCAACCGGTATATGCGCACATTTTTGAGTATATGATCTCTTACGATGGGGAACCCTTATCAATGGAACGTTTTATCCACCCTCGTATTGAGCCGGAAGTGACGATTGTCTTGAAAGATGATATTTATCAAGAGAAAGTAACTTTTGAAGAAGTGATGGAAAAGATTGATTATGTCTATTCTTCTGTTGAAGTGGTGGATTCTCGCTACCATGGGTTCCGCTTTTCTTTAGAAGATGTGGTAGCGGATAATACTTCTTGTCAGGGTGCCATTTATTCTAAGACGCATTTCACTTTAGACCAAGTAGATATCTTGAATGAAAAGGCAACTGTTTATATTAATGGTGAAAAGATTGATGAAGGTTACGGGAAAGACGTAGCTAACCATCCTGCTAATGCGGTCGTTTTCTTAGCCAATGCTTTATATAAACGTGGTGTAACCCTAAAAGCAGGTGTACCAATCATGACCGGAGGGATGACCAAGGCCAACAAGATTGAAGTTGGTGACAAGGTTGAAGTGAAGTTTGACAGCTTGGATGATATTCATTTTGAAGTAGTTGAATAAAGCAAAAGATAACCAGCTAGTGGGGTTCCTGAAACCTTTACTAGCTAGTTTTTTTGTGGTCTTTTCAAAAAAATAACAAGTTTCTTCTATATAATAGGTCATTTGATTGACGTCTTTATATAGAAGGAAACTTGTCGGTATTTCATATTCAATTAACGAAGAGACTTATTGTTTACTTCGCAACGGCTGCTTCAACTTGTTTTGGGACACGGTCTTGTTGGTCTGTGAATGGAATAAAGACATCACGAGATGATTTCATCGCATATTGGATGTTTTTCCCATCTTCTGTATATTCTACGACACGGTAGTATGGGTCGTGATAGAAGATAAAACGGTAATTGTTCGCTAAAGCTTCTGGCATTAGGTCTTGTTTGGCTGAGATAGAGTCCATTGGGTAATCATCTAAACCACCGACCCAAAGTGGGTTAGTGTGAACGAAAGTCAATAGGATATCTGCCATATGAAGCATGGTTTCGCCTGCTTGCTCAAGACGAATAATAGTATGGCCAGGACTGTGACCGCCAGTTACTTCCATAGTGATGCCTTCAGTGATTGTAATAGAATCGGTGAAAGTTTCTACTTGCCCTTGGATTGCTTCCCAGTTTTCTTTAGGGTAAGTATTTTTTGTGCGCGCATTCGGATGTCTTACGGCATCCCATTCAATATCAGAGATATAAATAGTTGCGTTAGGGAATGTTGAGTGCCATTGGTCATCTTCAAAGTAAGTCAAGCCACTGGCATGGTCGTTATGCATATGCGTCATCATGACAACGTCGATATCTGCTGGTGTTAGACCAAGTGTTTCAAAGTCTTCTTGGATGCTGCCTTCTTGTTGTAGACCTACGTTGCGTTTACCTTTTTCGTTGAATTTATCCAAGTTAAATGATGCATCAATCAAATAGTTTTTCCCTTGGTATTGAATAAGGATTGGGTCACAAACTTCAGCTACTTGGTTTTTGTCATTATAAGGATAGTATCGACCCCAAAGTGTTCTTGGTACGGGGCCGAAGATTGTGCCGCCGTCTGTTCCAATCATTGCACCGTTCAACCAAGACAAAGTCATTTCGTGGAAAGTATATGTATCAATCATAGTAAAAATCTCCTTTATATATGTTGTATTGTGTGTTCATTTCATCATTATATTTTATTGGTTACCTTCAATAATCATTGATATTCCTTGACCGCCACCAATACATAGGGTAGCTAGGCCATATTGAGATTGTCGTTTAATCATTTCATGAACTAGGGTGACTAAGATACGAGCGCCGGATGCACCAATTGGGTGACCTAAGGCGATAGCCCCACCATTCACATTGACTTTCTCCATGTCTGCATCTAGGTCTTGTAATACACATAAGGCTTGAGCTGCAAATGCTTCATTGGCTTCGATTAAGTCTATATCTTTTATTGTTAATTGGGCTTTATCTAGGGCCTTTTTGGTTGCTGGAATAGGACCAGTTCCCATGATTGATGGATCAACACCGGCACTTGCGAAAGCTTTAATCGTTGCCAGTGGTTTAGCACCGATAGCTTCAGCTTTTTCTTTTGACATCAAAACGATAGCTGCTGCACCGTCGTTAATACCTGAAGAGTTAGCTGCTGTAACCGTTCCACCATCACGTTTGAATGCTGGTCTTAATTTGGCTAGCGATTCTTCTGTCACTCCAGCGCGAGGGTATTCATCCGTTTCGATTTGAATATCATCACCACGTCTTTGCGGTACAGATACAGGTGTAATTTCTTCTTGGAATCGATTAGCATTAAGCGCAGCTTCGGCTTTTTGTTGGCTGGAAGCAGCTAGGGCATCTTGGTCTTCACGAGTGAAACCATATTTTTCAACAATATTTTCTGCGGTAATGCCCATATGGTAGTTATTGAAGGCATCAGTTAAACCATCTTTAATCATTGTATCGACGATTTTCTTATCGCCCATCCGCATACCCCAACGTGCATCATCAGTTATGTAAGGCGCTTGACTCATATTCTCTGTTCCACCAGCAACTACGACTTCTGACTCGCCTACCATGATACTCTGTGCAGCTAGGGCGATAGCTTTCAAACCTGAACCGCATACCTTATTGACAGCGAAAGCTGGTTTTTCAACAGGGATTCCGGCAGCGACTGCAACTTGACGGGCAACGTTTTGACCTAAACCTGCGCTTAAGACGTTACCGAAGATGACCTCATCTACTATGGCTGGATCGATGTTGGCTTTTTCTAAGGCCCCTTGAACGGCTACCTTACCTAAGTCAACAGC
>JAEZWY010000034.1 GCA_023442905.1 Bacillota bacterium
GTCATACCCGCTAAGTCAGGTACGGTAATATTGCGGCCTGCCATATAGTTATAGCCTAGGAAAGCAATTAAAATTAGTCCGACAATGATTCCTGCAATAATGGCCATTGGCTTACGACTTTTCGGCTGTTTATTACTCGGATTCCCAGAATTTTTATTAGGTTTACTTGTTGGCTTGTTGCTACCGCCCTGATCGGTACCATCACCACTAGGACTTGGATTTGCTTGTAAATCGCTAACACCTGCAGCCGTTCCTGCACCCGCTAAGGCCGCTCCAGCTAAACCAGCGCCTGCAGCCAAACCAGCCTTATCTGCAATATCATATTCATCTGAATCATCTAGAACAGTATCTTCAGCATTTTCATCGGTTGCATCCGGTGCTGCATCGTCATCAACAGCTTTTTCACCAGCTGCCATTAACTGTTCTTCATCAGACTCTGCTAGACGCATTTGATTTTCGATATCTTCCTTGGCCATGACAATCGTTTCATTGGCCATGTTAGCTGGAATAAATACGGGCTCATTTTTCCGGTTATCAGAAAAGACCGTTTCTAAGTCGTCGATCATTTCTTGTGTAGTTTGATAACGAGCGGATGGTTCTTTAGCTGTTGCTTTGGAAACTACATTAATTAAACTTTGTGGCGCATCTTCCCGGTAAGCTTCGATTGGTGGTAGTGGTTCTTGGAAATGTTTTAAGGCTATTGAGACTGCTGATTCACCGTCAAATGGTACACGGCCTGTTAGCATTTCAAATAGGACTACACCTAATGAGTAAATATCTGAAAGACTTGTGGCCATTGAACCACGTGCTTGTTCTGGTGATAGATAATGGACTGAACCAATAATCGAATTGGTTTGGGTGATACTTGTTTCAGAAGTCACCATAGCAATCCCAAAATCCATAATTTTAATTGTACCATCGTGGTTGACCATAATATTTTGTGGTTTTAAATCACGGTGCACAATACCGATATTATGGGCAGCTTGAACACCTGATAAGATTTGAATCATCAAGTTTTGGATAATATCTACTGGAATTGGGTGGTTTTCACGGATATAGGCTTTTAAGTCCATACCGTCCACATATTCCATCACGATAAACTTGCCTTCCTCATCTTCACCCACGTCAAATAAATTGACTACGTTTGGATGGTTCAATTCTGATACGGATAGGGCTTCACGCTCAAATCGTTTGGTGGCATCCATGGCATCTGTTTTCCCTACTCGCAAGAATTTAATGGCTACATCACGTTCTAAAATAGGATCATAAGCAAGGTATACATCCGCCATACCACCTGAACCGATATGGTTCACAATTTTATAGCGTTCATCAATGATTTGACCAGATTTCATTAGAATTCACCCCTTTCATTTTCAATTTCATGTTCGAATGTTTCTTCCTTTTTTAAATTTGCTGGTGTTCTATGTGCGACAACCACCGAAACATTGTCTCGGCCTCCACGGTCGTTAGCAGCAGCAATTAATTGGTCAGCTTTTTCTTCAATTGATAGACTTTCATCTGTCAAAATAGCCAAGGCTTCTGTTTCCTCAATCATATCGGTTAATCCGTCTGAACATAATAGTAATGTTTCATCTTCTAAAAAGTCTACAACATTAATATCTACATCAACGTCAGTAGCAATACCCACTGCCCGAGTCACGATATTCTTTTGTGGGTGAACCTGAGCTTCTTCTTTAGTAATCATATCCATATCTAATAATTCTTGGACAAAAGAATGGTCTTTAGTAATCTGTTTAAGCGCATCCGTTTGATGAATATAGATACGTGAATCCCCTACATGGGCTAAAACCACTTGTGCCAAATCTTCTAATGGTACAGCTGCGACGATTGTTGTACCCATACCTGATAAATCATGGTATTGGTTGGCTTTTTCAAATATATGGTCATTGGCAGCTTGGATTTGATCAGTCAACCATTCAGAAATGATATTTGCGTCCGTCATGTTTTCAGTGCTTTCCCAAGCATTTCCTACATGATAAATAGCCATTTCTGAAGCCACGTCTCCCGCGTTGTGGCCACCCATCCCGTCACAAAGCAATAAGATTGCTGCTTGATCTTGGTTGTAAAAAAAGCCTACTTGGTCTTGGTTTTGTTTTCTTTCGACACCGACATCAGTTTTGCTTGCGATTTCCATGTATGCTCACTTTCCTTCGCTAGTTTTTTTCAAAGCTGGCGATAAAGAAACCGTCAGACATATAGGTATGCGGTAGGATTTCAATTGTTCCATCTGCACCTATTGATTGGTCTAGGTTATCTCGCCAATGTTTAAATGACTTCAATGTTAGGTCTGGATGTTGGTCTAAAATAGCTTTGACCACATCTTCATTTTCTTCTCTTGTAATTGTACATGTAGAGTAGGTAATCACGCCACCCTTTTTCAATAATGGTAATGCTTGGTTCATAATTGTTACTTGAATGTCATGTAAGGCATCCAAATCTTGCAACGTTTTGTGGTATTTAGTATCTGGTTTACGGCGGAATAGGCCCACACCTGAACATGGTGCGTCGACTAAAATCTTATCAAAGCTTGTCGGTTCGCTACCATTTTCCCCAAAACGGTCTAACAAGGCAGTTGCATCTTGATGGAGAATTTCCACGTGGTCAGCTACCTGCATCCGGTCTACATTTTCTTGAATTAAGGGCAATTTATTTTCTGCTATATCACAGGCAATGACATGCCCAGTTCGGCCAACTGCTTCAGCAATTTGCACAGTTTTTCCACCCGGTGCGGCACAAGCGTCAAGAACCGTTTCTCCTGGTTTCGGGTTTAAAGCTTCTACAGCTAGAAGTGCTGATTCATCTTGAATGGTCATTTCCCCGTTCATAAATAAGGATGAATGGGCTGGATTCCCCTTAGTTACCCGTAAGGCGAATGGAGACAAGGGACTAGCTGCTACTGTAAATCCTTCTGCTTCTAAAATTTCTTGGTATTCAGCCATTTTTTCTGTATTTAGGTCATTAAATTTATTGTTGGCACGTACCGTAATAAATGGTGTTTGATTGAGTGAATTAGCCAATTTTTCGGCTTCATCTAAGCCAAAACGGTCCACAAAGTAGTCTACCCAAACAGGCGGTAATGAAGCCTGTAGTGTTAAGCGTTCTTTTGGATCGGTTTTAGTTTGAATAAAGTCAGCCATTGTTTCATATCGACGAGTAAAATTCCGTAAGACCCCATTGGCAAATTTCGCTAAAGTTTGATTACCACGTTTGCGGACAATTCGTACCGCTTCGTCAACAACCGCATAATTTGGAATATTATCTAAATAATACATTTGATAAGCCGAAACAACTAACAATGACCAAACCCATGACTTGACCTTATTGGGCTTGGCTACAAAATCACGGACAAAAGCGTCTAATGTATAGTAATTTTGTACTGACCCATAAACCAAGTTGGTATATAAATTACGGTCCGCTTCTGCCACAGCTTCTTCAGTTAACACCCGGTTTACTTCCTGGTTGATGAATTGGTTGTGGCGGATAATTTGATTAACTGACTCCATCGCTTGAAAACGAGCGGATAATTTTAGAGGTGTTTGGTAGCCCCCACTATGGCCTCCGTTACGAGCGTTTGACCCTGGTTGATTATTCTCCATCTATATCGTCCTCCACTTGGTCAAAAGTATCGCCGACTGCTAAGTTACCCGCACCACCATTAATGAATGAAGCTACGTCCATTTGTTTCTTACCAGCTGGTTGTAATCGCTCAATAGCTAATACGGTTTGTTTACCAGTTGCTACCCATAATTGGGCTGGTTTCTTTTGAATCTTAATAATCGTACCTGGTGCCACATCAGTTGTTTCTTCGTCAACCGCTTTAACTTGCCAAATCTTCCACCGTTGACCATCCACTTTTGTATGGGCAACTGGCCAAGCATTGAAAGCCCGAACTTGGTTTTCAATTTGGCTAGCTTCTTGATGCCAATCGATTTGTTCTTGTTGGCTAGTAATATTCGGGGAAAAAGTCGCTTCTTCCTCAACTTGGGCTTGCGGTTCAATTTCACCAGCAAATAATTTCGGTAGTGTTTCTATTAATAAGTCCGTTCCAGCAAGTGATAATTTGTCGAACATAGTGGCCACCGTATCATCACTTTCAATTGGTACGACTACTTGGGTTAAGATGTCCCCTGCATCCATTTTTTTCACCATCCGCATGATGGTAACACCCGTTTCCTTGTCGCCATTCCAAATGGCATAGTGGACTGGTGCACCACCGCGGTATTTAGGTAATAATGATGCATGAACATTTACCGCGCCATCTTTTGGTGCATCTAAAATACTGGTTGGTAAAAATTGACCAAAAGCAGCGGTCACAATCAAGTCGATGTTGTCCGCTAATAAGTCTTTCACTGCTTGGTCACGACCAATTTTTTCTGGTTGATAAACGGGGATATCATGTTTTAATGCTGCTTCTTTAACGGGTGACGGTGTTAATTTCCGCTTACGCCCTACTGGACGGTCGGGCTGTGTCACTACGGCAACAACTTCATATTCGTCACTTTTTTCGACTAATGCTTCTAATATATTTACTGAAAATGCGGGTGTCCCCATAAATACAATTCGTTTCAAATGTGTCTCCTTTAAATAAATCCTGTGCTTTTTTCCTATTATACCATTATTTCAACTTGAGATTTCCCCTGATCAAAGTCAGATTTAGCTTGAATTTGACTTATCCTTTTTACATAAAAGATTGTGGGTCTACGTCAATAGATACGTAAATTTTATCCTTAGACCAATCTTGAGCCTTGTCCTGAATTTCTTGTAAAACAGCCTGGATGGCCTGGTTGCCTCGGTGCTGGTATAAGAGTTGGTAATAGTATTGGTTATTAATTCTTGAAATGGTCGACTGAGCGGGACCAATCACCTTAGTCCCTTGAATGTCAGCCTGCTGTAAAATTGCAGCTAGCTTAGCGGTCGTTACCTGAGTCGTATGGTCATCAAAATTAGAAATAGTAAAGCGGACCGTATAATAATACGGCGAATACTGGTTGAGTTTCCGGTATTGCATTTCCGTTTGATAAAAGCGGTCATAATCATGATCTTTAGCCAAGGTTAAGGCGTAATGGTCAGGATTATAAGTTTGAATCAAGACTTGCCCGTCTAGGTCCCCACGCCCTGCCCTTCCTGACATCTGGGTCAAGAGCTGGAAGGTTCGTTCAGCCGCCCTAAAATCAGGTAGATAGAGGGTAGTATCGGCATTGATAATCCCTACTAAAGTGATATTTGGAAAATCCAGCCCCTTGGCAATCATCTGGGTACCTAGTAAAATATCTGCTTTTTTATCAGCAATTTGCTTTAATATCCGTTCATGACTCCCTTTACGCCGGGTGGTATCCATATCCATCCGAGCCACGGTTTTATTCGGGAACAGCTCATTAATTTCTTGTTCCACCTTTTCCGTCCCCGTACCAAATTCACGTAAGTGGGTTTGACCACAATCTGGACAACGTTGCGGTCTGGCCTCGTTATAGCCACAATAGTGACACTGCAACTGTTTGTCATGATAATGGTAAGTCAGTGATACATCACAATTTGGACATTGAAAGGTATAACCGCAGTCTCGGCATTGCATGAAATTGGCGAAACCACGACGGTTTAACATCAAAGCAACCTGTTCGCCCCGGTCCATTGTAGCCTGCATTTGGTCACGTAATTGCCGTGAGAATTGATAGTAATTTTTATGTTTAAATTCTTCACGCATATCAATAATTTCAACAGGAGGTAGTGGCTTTTGATTGGATCTTTCTGGCATTTCAAGTAGTTGATAAACCCCATTTTGGGCTCGTGCTCTAGATTCTAGACTAGGGGTTGCTGACCCTAGGATAACTGGCGAATGGTGGTAAGCTGCCCGCCATTTGGCCACTTCCCTTGCATGATAACGAGGATTATCTGACTGTTTGTAGGTAGATTCATGTTCTTCATCTAAAATAATCAAACCAATATTGTCTAATGGTGCAAATATAGATGACCGAGCTCCTACGGCGATTCTAGCTTGACCTTTTTTTAATTTGCGCCACTCATCAAAGTGTTCCCCTGTTGATAATTGACTGTGTAAAACCGCTACTTGGTTCCCAAAGCGACTTTTCAACCGGTTGACCATTTGCGGGGTTAAGGAAATTTCTGGCACTAGCAAAATAGCCTCTTTATCTTTATCTAAGGCTTCTTGAATCAGTTGCAGGTAGACCTCAGTCTTCCCTGACCCTGTTACCCCTTGTAGTAAGAATACCCGGTCTTCTTGGTTATCCATGGCTTCTTTTACAGCATTAAAAGCAGCTTCTTGTTGGGCTTGTAAGGGTAACTTTTCTGATTTTTCAATCGCAATATCTGCATAGGGATCACGGTTAACTTGTTGGTCGTAAAGTTTTAACCAACCCTTTTCACTTCCCGCTTTTAAGGTAGCTGTGTGCAAGTCAAATTCATCTCTTAGGTATTTAGCAGGTACTTTCTTACCGTCCAGATCCATTAACACTTCCACCAAGGCAAGTTGCTTCTTAGCTGTTTTTCGAATGCTGGTGACTTCTTCCTCTAGTTGGTCAAAGTCCATCAGTGGTTGTACCCATTTTTCCGTTTTATAGCGTTTACGGTCTTCTACCCGATAGTCTATGGACAGGTGACCTTTGTTTTTAAGGGCTATCAACTCGGTGAGAATTCCCCTTTTTTCGGCTTCAGACCAGGCGATTTCACTGAGGTCATCAAAGTATTGCTGATGGTCCAGATAGGAAATTTCAGGGGTTGGCAGGAAGAACTTTTCATAATTTACCTTGAGCAAGTTAGGCAGCATGGTATGGTAGGCTTCAACTAAGAAACAAAAGTTTTGCTTGGCCATATCCTTACCTAATTGCAACATTTCCACGTTTAAAACCGGTTCGTCGTCTAAAAGTGCGGTAATCGGCTTCAATTCGCCTTCAAAATCAGCCTCGGTTTTAGCTGGTGAAATGACATAACCCAAGAGGTTACGACTGCCAAATGGGACTTGTACCCGCATGCCTGGATGGATAATATTCACCATTTCTTCAGGGATTTGGTATTCAAAAGGATGGTCCGTCTGCATGGTGGGGACGTCCACGATCACTTCTATAACATTTGCCTCAACCATTCCAGTCGCCTCCTTCATCGTATTCATTTACAAGCTGTCAGCTAAGGAAACCTAGGTATTGATACCTAGGAGGAATTAGCGAAATAGACAGCTCTTTTTGTTGATTTTACTAGGTTATCGTTAATGTTTTCACTAAAAAGATTGTATAATGTATTTAAGAGGAAAGAGGTGACAAGATGCAGTTAACGAAAACGATTAAAGTGCAATTATACCCAAGTGCTAGTGATATTGAAAAATTCGAAGAAACCCAACAACAGTTTTTAAA
>JAEZWY010000043.1 GCA_023442905.1 Bacillota bacterium
AATGATTCAAATGAATCTAAAGTCGCTGGATCAATCCCTGCTTCTTCTAATAAGTCAGCATTGTAAGCTAAACCATACCCTTCAACAGATACTGGGAAGCCATAAACGTCATCACCTTGTTTAAACTCAAATTCAGTTTGGTCTACCCAATCACCTTCTAGCGGTGTTAAGAAATCAGCCCACATATCATATCCAGCTTGACCTTCAATAACAAACACGTCAGGACCATCTCCAGCAGTGAAGTCTGCTTTTAATTGGTCACCTAATGTACAAGAACCAGAACAAACTTTAATCGTCACATCGACTCCATTAGCTTCTCCCCATAACTTAGCATAATTCGTTAAGGCTTCTTGTGTTTCACTTTTATTTGAATATAAAGTGAACGCATCGGCACTTGACGAAGCCGCTGAAACTGATGGGACCGAAAACATCGTTGCTGCTGCTAAAACTAACCCTGCACGTTTGAAAAATGGAAATTTAACCATATTTTTCCCCCTAGATAAGTAATATTTATCTTCATTATAGCATTACAAACGCTTTCGTGCAACCGTTTACAAAGTTAAATAATTATGAGAAAGATTAGCACTCTGTTTTCTAAAAAACATTGAATCACTCGCTTTTTATTGAAAACAACGGTTTTTTATCTATCAGATAGTTTCTAATCTTTTATTCACTGTGAACGATCCGTCACTCGTTAATTAGACAACGATAAACATTGATATATCAAGCTTTCCAAGATGTTTATTGTGTTCTCATCCCTTCACTTTAAGGTTATTAGGATAATCTCTTGCTTAATATCGTACTGAATATTTTTGGCAGAACGGGACTGGTTCAAAAAATTCTGTTACCGATAACAGTTTTTTGTTTTTTCACGAATATGAGAAAGTAAACGGAATATTTAATATTTTTGTTCCATCTCAATTCACAAGCGGTTTCGCTATTATATAATCGTAAAAAGTTAGGTTTGGTTCCTGTTGCCAAATATGACTCCTTTTTAGTGCTTATTTATTTATATTTTACGAGTTTGCATTCAAATGACGCACCTTCACTCACATCCCAAACGTCCATTTAGAATCGTGGTGATGATGAAGGATAATCGAACGGATAATTAGAAAACAAGTAATAAAACCGATGATATTGGCAACAATAGCCCTCTCTATTACAAAAAAACACCTCTCAATTGGATGAATCTCTGGCATTTAAAATGCTCGGTCATTTGAGAGGTGATTTTGATAAGTTTTATTTAATTAAACATAAAGGTGCATTGGATAAGTTGTAAACTCGGTTGGGCGAGCTTTTTCAGAAGTGACAAAGCCAGGTGCTGCCGCTAAAACACTTGGAATGCGGTTAACAATCGTTCCACATGTTAAAGCCACAGTGTCAGGTTTCTTCAAGGTGAATTCCATATCGGGTTCCCCTGTAATATACCAATCACACATATCACCATCTTCTGGGCGATAGACTTTTCCAATACATTCAACTTCTAATTCAATTCCCTGATTGGTTTTAATAGTTGTAACAGCTGACATACCGGTAGCTTGACCTGCTGGTATCACGCGTCCTAATGTTTCAGATTCAATATTTTCATCTAAAGTATAAGGAACCGATTTTTGTGATATCTCAGTAATAGTCCAGTTCATTTTTGAACAAATGGCTTCCGCAGCATTCCACATATAGGAAGGGAAACTTTCTGCTGAAGCAATTTCTTTATCAAACTTATCTAAATCATAACCAGCCCCATGTGCTTCTGCTAAGGCTAATCCATAATCTTCCACATTATAAGAAACGACGCCTTTAATTTTCTTCACTTGATTCATTCCGGCTAACATCAAACAAGGCATATTAATCCAATAAATATCCTGCATACCAGAGCCCATAATCGTCACGCCATTTTCTTTAGCGATGCGATCTAAACGATTCGTTTCTGCCGGTGAGGTGTTCCAAGGATAAATGGCTTCCTCACAAGTAGTAATGACATTAACTTTATTTTTCAAAGCCAACTCAAAAAACTCATACATTTCAGGCATATATGAGAAGATAGTCACAATCGCAATATCCGCTTGACAACTGTCAAAGACTGCTTGAGCATCATCCGAAATCTTAACTCCTGTTTTATAGCCTAATTCTGCATAATCTCCTACATCTTGTCCTACAACTTGTGGATTATTATCAATCGCCCCCACTATCTCGACACCATGCTCTACCAAATAACGAATAATCACTTTTGACATTTTCCCACAACCATACTGAACTGCCTTCACTTTATTTAACGCCATTTTCAACACTCCTTATTTGTATTTTTTATCACAATTAAAGTATAATGTCTATAGTAACTATAGAGTCAAGGAGGGTTTTTAAATTGGATAACTTATTGAAAATAGGCGAGTTTGCCCGTATTAATAATATTCCAATACAAACGTTGCGCTATTATGACACTATTGGATTAGTACCACCTTATAAAGTTGATAACTTCACAAATTATCGTTATTATCACATTAACCAATCGGCTATTATTGATATTATTCAATATTTAAGACAGCTTGATTTTTCCATTGAACAAATTAAAAGCATTCTTTCTGACCAAAATTCGCGACGCTTACTAAATGAAATTGAAGATCAAGCACAACAGTTATTGTTGGAGCATCAACAGTTGACACAAAAATTAAAAGAACTCGATCTTTATCGGCAATCGGCTCAACTCTACATCGAACATCAAAATTGTCCTGAGCTTAGTTTTGACTATTTACCTAAACGTGAAGCACTCACCTATACCCTCGAAAATAATATTTACCAAATGAATGATGAAGGTTATGAAAAATGCTTGCGTTCATTTAAAAACACGCTCGTTAATGAACAAATTATCCCTGCTCCCTTTATGCGCATTGGGACAGTGATGGATAAACACAACTTTTGTACCCAAAACTGGTTCTCAAACAAAATGTTTATTATTAATTCCAAATTAAGTGCGACCGATACTCTAATTCCTTATACATTTCCAAAAGCGCTCTATGCAATTAGCTATTGTCATTCGTTTAAAGAAGAGCTCGAAGTATTGTCTTGTTTTTGCCAAAACATCAAAAAAGCAGGTTACCAAGTAACCGGAGATTATATTTGTGAAGTTGTCTATGAACATCCTATTCTAAATGAAAATAAACGGCATATGTTTATTCGATTGCAGGTTCCTGTGAAAAAACGAGAGAAATCGTTTTAATATAGGTAAGTTCTATCAATTTAAGTGTGGGGATTGATTGCACCCGCACTTTTTTAGTGATGAAGCTTTTATTCTGAAATGAAAAATAACTCACTTATTTTTGACAAAAGGTGCATCCCCGTTCTATTAGTCAGCGGGATTCGACTTCTGATAAATATTAATCTTTACCAATCTCGCTTCTGTTTCAGAGCGTGGTCTTTCTTCTTGTCTAATGAATTCAAAACCATTTTTCTTAATCACCGAGTTGCTGCCAATATTGACATCTTCGGCTTCAATAAATATTTTGGGATACCCTAATTCAAATAAATAAGCGACTACTACGGCAAAGACTTCTGTCATATATCCTTGATTCCAGTAAGGTCGCCCTAGCACATAACCAACTACCGGCGAGTCGTCCCAAAACTTCACAATATCAATCATGCCCATTAACTCGTCGGTCGCTTTCGATTCGATACCATATCGAACAGTCTGTTCATCTTGATAAGCAACTAACCAACTAGTTAAGATTGCTTCAGTGGTCGCAATCGTTTCATGTGGTTCCCAAGTTAGATATTTTGTCACTTCTGGGTCATTAGCCCAGCCATTAAAGATACTTAACGCATCATCCTCAGTTAATTTTCGTAAACGTAATCGCTTGGTCTCGAGTTCTTTCATTCGCATCCCCTCCACTTGTACAATAATTTTTTCTATTATAACATAGCAGTGCTTTATATTTATAATGGTTTCAACTGGAAAATTCCCACTTAAAATCTATTACTTTCAGTTATGGCGCCCTATCTGATCCTCAAATTGTACTCGAATGTCATCCAATCAACCTCAGCGTCACTAAAAAGCACTTCTTTCTGTCACAACGATTATATTTCGGTATAATAAAGATAATCACTACTGGGAGGTTATACGATGAGCGCACATAATGAAGCAAAAAAGATTGAAATGAAAGAACCACTTTTTCGAGAAAAAAACTCGACACTGACGATCATTTTAAATCCTCATGAGGAAACTCAGCTTTCCCACGAGTCATTTGACGTTCTCAATCAACTGGAAAATTTTGCGGTCGCTTCCGTTAAAATGCCAGCAGAAACGAAGACTCCGTTTGGGACCGTGACTTATCAATATGGTGATGCTTATCGCTTTTTCCTATTTCAATTACATGAAGCAAGCAATCTTTTGAAAGGTTTACATCTCGACGATTACGACTCTCAATATGTCCAACGATTACATTCGGCAAAGCAAGCATTAACTATCATTCTACCCTTCACCCATGAGTTACAGCAGTGTTATCAATTACAACTCAGTATCGCCAATCTGTTAGTTCCGAAGATGATGGGACTTATTGATGAAAATGCCCAACGACTCTTATGTCGCCAGCAAGTCGAAATGATTGCCCAATCGCATTATCTACCTCATCCGGGAATGTTGTTTTCAATCCAAGCGGTTCAACGCTCAGGTAAAATTTGGCTTCATACACATGGGTTGGTTCGCTGTCAGTTAACAGAACTTGAAATCTTGAATGTAACGAAAGACACTTACCACGATTTTTATTATTTAATCAAGCATTTAGCAACTCAATTGATTTACTTACGATTAGAAAAGCCCAATGAGACAGTGGAGCAAACACAGATCCTAGGGGCATTCAATCAGCAGCATCCAATTGTATCCCATACGATTCCTTGGAACCAAGCATTAAAATATTACCCTAGCCATGCACTCGGTGGTACTGATGACCGACAAGTAGACCATCATTCTTTATCCAGTTTAATTTTTATTTTACTCATTGATGAACATGATGAACAAGAATTGGTGCCTGCTGATAAAGCAAGTCATTTATTTAAGCCAGACCCACTTTATACTATCCCGCCATTAGAAATTAAACGAGAAAAGTTAGTGGCTCATGAACAATTTCCGCTGTTACTCAAAACCTTCAATCAACATAAAGATTCAGCTACTTGGGTGCCTTTAGTCAAAATTACCATTCCCCATGGTGAAGATAATCAAGAAAATATTTGGTTTCAGTTGGATGAATTAACCAATGATATGATTATCGGTAAAGCAACGCATGATGCTCAGTATTTACCGGATATCAAAACCGATACCGTCGCAACTTTTCCGTTGGACCGAATGATTGATTGGATTATTTATACACCAGAAGGTACTATCACTCCAAACGAGGCTTATCGTTTGATGTAAAATGAATCGATAATCATTGGCGCATCCTAAGTTCTTCCTAACCAAAATAGGAAGAGACGACTCAGGACTCGCCAATTTTTTTACAAACTTAGCAGTTGTTATTGCATAAAATAGTCCGTTTTTCAGCTTTTTGCTTTGATTTTATGATTTTAACCTAAAAAACTCGAGGTTGGGCATCAACTTGATAAATTTAGTTAAGATTATTGTTCATTAATTAAAAGCGCAGTGGTTGAGTGGTCTCAAACTGCGTCTTTCGACTTGTTTGAGGCCTACTCAACTGTGCGGGGGTAGGCCGACGAAGCGAAAATCATTCATTTTCTACTTCTGGTCTACTCCCAACTGTGCGGGGGTAGGCCGACGAAGCGAAAAT
>JAEZWY010000047.1 GCA_023442905.1 Bacillota bacterium
GTTAAAAACCCCTTAACCTTGTTTATTATCATACAAGCGGATAAATTGAAATGATTCGAATTTGAAATTATAATAAGTTCATCTAAATAAATTATAAAATGAACGGAGAATATCGATGACAACAATGAAAGAAAAATTTGGTTTTAAACCAAATGAAGGCTTACAATTTGGTCTATATTCATTGGGCGATTATGCCCCAAATCCACATACCAATCAAGGGGTCGGTGAACAAACAAGAATCCAAGAATTAATTGAAACGGCCAAACACGCTGAACAAGCTGGATTAGATATTTTCGCCTTAGGTGAGTCACATCAAGAGCATTTTGTCTCTCAGGCCCATGCAGTCATTTTAGGTGCTATTGCTCAAGCAACAAATACAATTAAGTTATCCTCCTCATCAACTATCGTTTCAACTTCTGATCCTGTACGGATTTATGAGAACTTTTCGACATTAGATCTAATCTCTGATGGACGGATTGAAATTGTAGGTGGTCGTGCATCGAGAATTGGTTTATTTGAACTCTTAGGTTATGAATTACGCGACTATGAAGAATTATTTGAAGAAAAATTTGAGCTTTTAAATTATATCAACCAGCATGTTGAAGAGGGTGAAAAAATTTCGTGGGAAGGGCAATTTCGCCATCGTTTAAACCAGGCAGAAATCTTCCCTAAACCCAAAAATCACTTTATCCCAATTTGGCGTGGTGTAGGTGGTCCACCAGCTTCAGCAGTCAAAGCTGGTCGTGCAGGTATTCCTATGGTTCTCACTACACTAGCAGGACCGGCTATGGCCTTTTATCCGGCTGTAGAGGCCTATCATGAAGAATTAGCTAATCTTGGTATAGACCCTAAAACCTATCCGTTAACGACAGCTAGCCCTATGTATATTGCGCCTACTGGACAAGAAGCATTGGCAGAGTTTTACCCACATGTAAAATCGTCATTCTTACATTCAAATGGCTCTATTTTCCCTAAGCAACAATTTGCCCAATCAAGATCTATTCAAGACACCATGATGGCGGGAAGTCCTGAATTGATTGTTGATAAATTGCTTTACCAATATGAAGTTTATGGTATGGATCGTTATATTGGGCAAATTGATATGGGTGGCGTACCCTTGGATAAAATTAAGCGAACAATTGATTTACTTGGGGAAAAAGTGATTCCTGAAGTGAAGAAATATACTAAGGATAATTAATTATTGCAATATTACATTGTAGACATATTGAACCAAAAAAAGAGCTGGTTATACAAAATCAGCTCTTTTTTCATATCTAAAGATGAATCGAATTGTTGTTGAAACCGCTATCTATTTGGCGTATAATGCGTTGTGTAAAAGCTTACAACAAAATTTGCAAATTATATAAACGAATAAATCGGAGGTTCATTATGTTACAAAAGACAATACAAGCAAGGTCAAAAGCAATTATTGAGATAGATGGTTTAAAGTTTAAAGACTTAAATGGAGACGGTAAATTAAATCCATACGAAGACTGGCGTCTACCATCTGCTGAACGTGCAGAAGACTTAATTGGACGTATGAATAACCGAGAAAAAGCTGGTATGTTTATTTTGACAGATAAACCGATGGGGATTTCTGTTGAAGAGGGTGAACCAACTAGCCACAACGGTGTCATTTCTGAAGTAGATAAAGATCACGAAGTTCCAGTACCAAAACATGAATATCCAACTTCTACTTTATTGAATGACTTCCAATTGCGACATTTAATTGTGCGTGAGAATGCAACGCCAGAAGATATGACAACTTATACGAATACTATCCAAGAAATAGCAGAAGAATCACGGTTGGGTATTCCAGTTGCGATTATTTCAAACTCAAAAAATGAGAATGAAGATGCTACATTCAATGCTGAACAATCTATTCGAGAATTTACGACTTTCCCAGGAACGCTTGGTTTAGCAGCAATGGATGACCTAGAACTAATGGAAAAATTTGCCACGATTGGTCATGAAGAGTTCTTAGCGAACAACATCCGTAAAGGGTATATGTATATGGTGGATACTGCCACTGACCCGCGTTGGTTCCGTACTTACGGTACTTTTGGTGAGAATCCTGATGCTATATCTGAAATTGCTGAAGTGATCATTCCAGCTTTTCAAGGAGATCAATTAAACGAAGAATCGATTGCGATGACTATCAAACACTTCCCTGGTGGTGGCGCACGGGAAAATGGTTTTGATCCTCACTATGCTGAAGGTAAATTTAATGTTTATCCAACAGAGGGTTCGTTAGAAAAATATCATCTACCACCATTTAAAGCGGCTATCAAGCATAATCCAGCTTCTATCATGCCATACTATGCGATTCCATCTGAAGACAAATCTGTAACACCACAAGCACCGTTTAAAGATGGATTTGATGAAGATGTTGCTTTTGCTTATAATAAACAATTTATTCAAGAACTTTTGCGTGATGAACTAGGTTTTAAGGGCTACGTAAACTCTGACACAGGTGTTCTAGGCAGTATGGCCTGGGGTGTTGAAGATTTATCCCTAACTGAAAGAGCTGCTAAAATTATTGAAGCGGGTACAAATGTGGTCTCTGGGACAACGGATGTAGATGCATTCCAAGAAGCCATTGAATCAGGTATGGTTGAAGAAGTGCGAGTAAACCAATTGGTCAGTCAACTGTTAGAAGAGTTATTTGATTTAGGTTTATTTGAAAACCCTTACCGTGATATAGACCATGCTAAGGCAGTAACAAATACAGCTGAAAAACAAGCGATTGCATATGAAGTGCATCAAAAATCAGTTGTCTTATTGAAAAATGAAAATAATGTATTGCCTTTAACTGCTGATAAATTAGCTGGTAAGAAGGTATATGTTGAATTATTTACTAAATTATATAGTGAAAAAGAAATGGAAACGCGTCGCCGAGTTGGAAACACTCAAAATACAGATGAAATTAATGCTGCTTTACCAAAACTAATCAGCGAAGCATTCCCTGAATTGGATTTGGTTGACGACTACAATGAAGCAGATATTGCTATATTATTTGTTGAGCCAATATCAGGATCATATTTTGAAGCTACACCAACTTATCTTGATCTACAAATTCACAGCGAAACAAATGTGAATCTAGATAAGATTAAAGCAATTAAAGCGGCAGTAGATCAAACGATTATTAACGTAAACTTTGATCTACCATTCATTTTAGAAAATATTGAACCACTTGCTGACGGTTTAACTGCTAGCTTTGACACCTTCCTACAAGCAGTTTTAGATATTATTTTAGGTAAGTTTAACCCAACTGGTAAGTTACCATTGACCTTACCCAAAAATGATGCAGCTGTTGAAGTTGATGAGAATGGTATTTGTGCATCACCTAATGATGTACCAGGTTACGATAAAGAATTATATATGGACCGACCATATACTTATGAAGATAGCCAAGGGAACAAATACGTTTATGGATTTGGCTTAAGCTATTAAATAGTTTATTTTATTAAAAATATCAAAAAATCAGCTGGTAGCCATTTAAATGGGTGGCCAGCTGATTCTTTTATTTTAAATAGTCATAATCAACAGGTTGCTGAATCATCGCTTTAAACTGGGCAAAATCAATAGAGTTTCCAAGCGCCCACATGGCCTTCATCACTAAAGCTTCACTGGTGATATTGGCTGTTTCAATAATGTGTTTTTCGCCTAAAATCGACTGACCAACTGCATAAACTTCATAGTCAGACCCTTCCATAGGCACTTGTGTAGTTAAAATGACATACTTTCCTTGACTTACTGCGCGACGAATTTGACCTGCATAATCTAATTGACTTAGTTGAGGAATCCCACCAATACCGAAACCTTCAATGATAATGACGTCAGTCATCTGACTATAAGCTTCAATAACTTGAGCAGGTAAGCCAGGTGTCAATTTAATCAAACCTACTCGTGGATTGAGCTGATGATAAAATTGGACAGGTGCTAAATCGTTTGCCCGGTTTAAAATCGGTAGGGCTTTTTGGCTACGGACAACGGCACGGTTAGCGAAATCTATCGTTTGAAAGGCTTGGTAGGAACGGGACCGAACTTTACGAGACCGGGTACCTAATAAGACTTCACCATGGAAAACGATGGATACAGCATATGCATCATCAGAAGTAGCATAAGTGACTGCGTCTAAGATATTCTTTACACCATCATTTCCTATTTTAGATAGGGGAACTTGTGAGCCGGTAAAGACTATCGGTTTTTCACTATTTTGTATCAAGTAAGACAGGGCTGCAGCCCCGTAAGCCATCGTATCAGTCCCATGTATGACAATAAAACCATCAAAATAATCATATTGGTCCTGGATGACTTGGGCGATTTGTAACCAATTTTCAGGTTGCATATTGGTCGAATCAATTGAAAATAAGTTAGCGAGTTCATAAGAAAAGTCTAGTTCTGAAGAAGCTAGAATATCTGTGAGCTCTTGGTTGATGGTACCAGCTACTAGACCTTGGTCTGAATCTTGTGCCGATATTGTCCCACCAGTTAATATAAATAAAATACGCTTGGTCATGAAATACTCCTTGTTTTTAGATTAGTTACAGGCATTATAGCATGAAAAAAACGAACCGAGCCATTACAGCTTGGTTCGTTTTCCATCGTATGATAGTTAATTACTGACGAATTTGGCCGTCACCATATACGACATACTTATAGGTGGTTAAAGCTTCAATACCCATAGGTCCACGGGCATGCAATTTCTGAGTAGAAATACCAATTTCTCCACCAAAACCAAATTTATCACCATCCGTAAAGCGAGAGGAAGCATTCACAACGACTGCGGCAGCATCGATATCATCAACGAATTGTCGCGCTACTGAGTAGTCTTGTGTCACAATTACCTCTGTATGTGCTGACGAATAGGTTTGAATATGCTCAACAGCTTCTTCGTAGTTAGCCGTTACTTTTACCGCAATCTCGTAGGTTAAGAATTCTGTTGCATAATCTTCTTCACTTACTGGTAGAATATCTATCTTTCCTTGTAAGATTTCACGTGTTCTTTGGTCACCATGGATAATGACATTATCAGCTTTAAAGGATTCAACGATTTGTGGTAAAAAGGCTTCCGCAATTTTCTCATCTACTAATAGATTTTCTAAAGCATTACATACCGAAACGCGTTGTAGCTTCCCATTTTTCAAAATGGCTAAGGCTTTGTCAAAATCAGCAGCCTCGTGAACATAAAGGTGGTCATTACCAACACCTGTTTCAATCGTTGGGACAGTCGCATTCTTTACAACGTTTTGGATCAATGCAGCGCCACCACGTGGGATTAAGACGTCTAGGTATTGATTCATTTGCATAAACTGTGTTGCTAAGGCACGGTCTGGATTATCGATTAAGTTGACGGCATCAGTTGTAACATCCGCTTCAGCTAACCCAGCTTTAATAGCTTTAATAATGGCTAAATTAGATTGGATTGTTTCACTACCACCACGTAAAATCACCGCATTACCTGCTTTAAAGGTGAGGGCAGTAGCGTCTGCAGTAACATTTGGACGCGATTCAAAAATTATCCCGATAACCCCAAGAGGTACACGCTTCTTACCAATTTCGATGCCATCTTCTGTAAACCACATTTCATCAGTTTGTCCAATGATATCCGGCAAATTTGCCACCTTTTCAAAACCAGCGGCCATGTCGTCAATTCGGCTTTCAGTTAGGGTCATACGCTCAATAAAGCTCTCAGGTCGTCGACCAGCCTCTCGTGTATTATCAATATCTGCTTGGTTGGCAGCTAAAATATCGGCCTGGTTAGCACGCAAATACTTAGCCATAGCCACTAAGGCAGTATTTTTTTGTTGGCTGGATAGTTTACCTAGTTGACGTGAAGCAACTTTTGCATCTTTACCAAGCGCTATTAAACCTTGTGCATCAATCATGTCTGTACCTCCATTACATTAGAATTATGAGTATTTTCTCATTATGTTCATTCATTATAACCATTTCTTACAAGAAAGGCTATTAGATTTGTTTATTTTGGCATGAAAAGTGTCCCAATTGATTGGCCTTTAACTAGGTCGAGAATTTGCATAGGATCTTCAGATGACATAATCACCGTCATTTGACCAGCTTTTAAAGACTCATCTGCAGCAATTAATTTTGTCTCCATACCACCCGTTGAAAAGGCAGATACATCGCCCTTTGCCATATCCATCAAGTTATCTGTCACTTCATGTAGGACGTCAAATCTAACGGCATCCGGATTTCGTTTTGGATTATCATCATAGAAACCATCTACATCTGTTAGGAAAATTAATAAATCTGCATCCATGGTTGAAGCCACTAGGGCAGATAAGGTGTCGTTATCTCCAAAACGGGTTTGATGATCCATTTCATCTACGGCAACAGCATCATTTTCATTAATAATCGGTAAGATTTTTTGTCCTAGTAAAGCGTTCATAGCGTTTTTGTAGTTATTGTAAGAGTCAGGGAAATCAATAATATCTCGTGTTAATAAGATTTGACCGATATATTGATTATAATAGTTAAAAGACCGACTATATAAGTTCATTAAAGCTACTTGACCAACAGCGGCAGTTGCTTGCTGTGAGGCCATATCGGTAGGTCGAGTAGTTAGTCCCATTTTGACTGAACCTACACCGATTGCACCTGAGGTTACTAGAATGACTTCTTTACCTTCTTGGATTAAGGTAGAAAGTGCTAAGGCTAGGCGGTCAATCCGGTAATAATTGATTTGATTTTGGCTATTTAAAAGAGAATGTGTCCCAATTTTTACAACAATTCTCTCTGCGCTTAAGATTCCTTCACGATTCATTTTTTTCATCCTTATCTAAAAGTGGTATATTAGAAGTAGTTTTAAATTTTTTTAATTCAATTGAAACCATACTCTGTTATTATAGCATAGAGTATGATTGAGAATCAGGTATACAAAAGAATGGGAAAAATGGGGAGTGACTTAAGTGTCAAAAATAAATGTCAGTCTATTTAATAAGGCCTATATCGCTGTTGTATTGGCCTTTATCTTGGTTATTGCAGCCTATGATGTTAGCTATAGTAAGTCCAATGCAGGTGAAGAAATTATGAGTAACCAAGCAGTAAATACTAAGCAAGGAACAGACGGAAGCACTGACCAGACAAGTGCTGATAATGCTACTAATGATGCAGAAAAAAAGGCTGAAGCACGAAAAGCTGAGTTAGCAGAAACCATTACTACACCAGTTGCATCAAATGCCACTACCGATGAAGAAGCAAGTCAAATGGCGGAGTTTTCAGCTGACTATGCGGATGATATCCAAACTTATACGGTGAAGGATATCGCCACAAATGTAGCTACTACACTGGAACTGGACGAAACAGCAGCCTTAGCTCAATTGCTGACAGACCTACCCAAAGACATAGATGTAGATTCAGCGCAATATCAATTAGTCAATAAACTTAACCCATTACTTACTGAACCAGTAATGGATTTTGCTTATGCAAATTCAGGGAAAGAATATAACGCCGTAATCACAGATGCTTATACTGCGCTAATTGATGGTGCTGAAAATGCTGGATACACACTCGCTACTATTTCTGCCCACCGAACAATTGCTTACCAAGCACAGAATGTGGAGAATGGTTATCAAAACTACTTAGCTCAAGGCTATTCAGAAGCAGAAGCGCGTGACTTAACAAATGCTTATTTTGCACCAGCTCAAGCCAGTGAACATTCAACTGGACTAGCCTTTGACTGGTTAGGAACAGAATGGACAGCTATAGGTGGCGGTTTAGATGAAGGGTATGCAGACCAACCATCCGCTCAATGGCTAGCAGAAAATGCCCAAGATTATGGCTTTATTTTACGTTACCCACAAGGTAAAGAGCAGGTAACTGGGTATAGTTTTGAGCCATGGCACTACCGTTATGTCGGTGTAGAAGCTGCGCAATACATCACTAAATATGACATCACATTAGAAGAATTCTTAGCCCTAGCAAACTATCAAACCGCATTAACAGAAGAAGGATTAGCTTAAAAGGCTGACTTAATTGTTAACAAACTAAAAGAATATAAGAAAAAGCGCCCGAACATCATGCTCGAGCGCTTTTTGCTGCATATATTTTTTAGAAATTAAAGTCCATAGTTGCAAAGTAGTCTTCTGGTGTTTCAGGACGACGGATTTGTTTGAATGAACCGTCTTCTTCTAACATGACTTCAGCTGAACGTAATTTGGCATTGTATTGGTAACCCATTGATGCACCGTGTGCGCCGGCATCGTGAATCCAGATATAGTCACCGATGTTTGTTTTTGGCAATTGACGGTCGATAGCAAATTTATCATTATTTTCACACAATCCACCAGTCACATCATAGGTTTGATCAGCAGTCTCATCTTCTTTACCCAATACAGAGATATGGTGGTAAGCACCGTACATAGCTGGGCGTAATAAGTCAGAAGCAGAGGCATCTAAACCTAAGTAGTCCTTATAAGTGATTTTCTCATGTAATACTTTGGCTACCAAACCACCATTTTCAGCTAACATCCAACGACCTAATTCTGTAAAGATGGCAACATCGCCTAAGCCAGCTGGCGTCATGATGTCTTCGTATGCTTGGCGAACACCTTCACCAATGATGTCGATGTCTGCAGGTGTTTCTTCAGGTTTATAAGCAACCCCAACACCACCAGAAAGGTTGATGAAAGCAATATTTAAATCAGTTTGGTCTTTCAATTCAACAGCTAACTCAAATAAAGTACGGGCTAATTTAGGATAGTATTCATTTGAAGTAGAACCTGAAACTAAGAAAGAGTGAATACCGATATTTTTCACGCCGTAGTCAGCTAATTTTTGGAAAGCTTCACGGGTTTGTGAGGGTGTCATACCATATTTGGCGTCACCAGGGTTATCCATAATACCGTTAGCTACTTCAAAGGTACCACCTGGATTATAACGGATACAAACTGTTTCCGGGAATTCGCCAACATGTTCTTTAAAGAAATCAATATGCGTAATATCATCAAAGTTGATAATCGCACCTAACTCAGCGGCTTTTTGGAAGTCAGCTGCTGGTGTAACGTTAGATGAGAACATAATATCGTGACCTGAAAAGCCAACTTTGTCTGCTAGTACAAGTTCAGTATAAGAAGCGCAATCCACGCCCATGCCTTCTTCCTGCATAATTTTTAATACATGTGGGTTCGGTGTCGCCTTAACAGCAAAGTATTCATGGAAGTTAGGGTTCCATGAGAAAGCTTTTTTTAAGCGACGACAGCGGTCGCGAATGCCTGCTTCGTCATATAGGTGGAAGGGTGTTGGGATTTCAGCGGCAATTTCTTCAACTTTTGCCAAAGTAGTAAATGGACGTTTGTTTTGCATGAATAGTTGTCTCCTTTAAATTTAATCTTACTCTCATTATGAAGAAAAAGCCTTCTTTATGCAAGCTTAGAATCCCTATATAGTATCGACCTTATGAAAAATACAAGAAAACGCATAAATATGAAAAATCTATGTGAATTGGCTTGACAATTATTTTATTTAAATCTATGATAATGCTATTGAAAGACGCAACTGTATGAATTACAGCACTATTCGAAAGGGATTTTTTAAATGAAAATGAACAGCCTACATACGAATAATCGCTTTTACTTTAGCTATTTTAGGTAGTTTGTATTTATGAAATCTGTTTTAAGATCATAGATACAAACGTCAGTAAACAACTGAACCGTATCTATGATGGCTAAACATTTTGTTGCGTAACAAGTGGCCACGTAGAGATAAAATCTATTGTGGCAAGCTATTTATTTCTAGCGCTATAAGCACCTATTTAGATTTTATCTGGATAGGTGCTTTTTTCTTTGGATTGATGAGATAAAGGGGAGTAAATAATGAAAAAATTAAGCTTAAAGAAAAGCTTGCTAGCATTAATAGCGAGTTTGGCTATTTTAGTAGCTGGCTGTCAGAATACTGAGGATAATGGTATTTTAGATATCGGTATTTTATCCATTATGGACCATAATTCCTTAAACGATGCTGAGCAAGGTTTCATCGATGGTATGACGGAATTGGGTTATGAGGAAGGCGTAGATGTTACTTACCACCGGATGAATGCGCAAGGTCAACAAGCGAATTTATATCCAATGGCAGGTCAACTATTGAAAAATTCTGAATTGGTTTTAGGTATTGGGACACCAACCATCCAAGCCCTAGCCGTTACGGAAGAGGAGAAACCACTCCTTTTTACAGCTGTAACAGATCCGATATCGGCAGGTCTAGCAGAATCATTAGAAGCATCAGGACGAAATGTTACTGGAACCAGCGACCAGATGCCAGTTGAAAAACAAGTTGAGCTGTTAATTTCGATTAAACCTGAAGCAGAAAAGGTAGGTATTATCTACAATACAGGTGAAGTTAACTCACAAATTCAAGCAGAACAAGCTGAGGAAGCCATTCTAGCTGCAGGGAAAACACCAGTTATTCGTACAGTAACTTCAACCAATGATGTACAGCAAGCTTTGAATTCAGTTATGTCAGATGTTGGCTTACTTTACATACCAACAGATAACATTATGGCTGGTGCAGCTTCAACTGTGGGTGCAGTTTCTGAGCAATATCAAGTACCGGTTGTTGCCGGATCAATTGATCAAATTGAAGATGGTGGTTTGGCAACCTACTCATTAAACTACTATGAATTAGGCCGTCAAACAGCAGAAATGGCTGTTCGAGTGATTGAGGGCGAAGATCCTTCGACAATGCCAATTGAGCAAGCAGAAGAATTAGAGTTATTCGTAAACGAAGATATGGCGGAAGCATTGGGCATCGATCCTGACAGCATCCAAGTGGCAGAATAAAGGGAAGAGAGAGGGTTTTAACATGAGTGTTATTTTAGGCAGTATATCAGAAGGTTTGTTGTGGGGATTATTAGCAATGGGGGTTTACTTGACTTACCGCATCCTAAATGTTGCGGACATGACAGTTGAAGGCTCGTTTGCCTTAGGGGCATCCTTAGTTTCACGTTTAATTTTTGAATTAGCGATGGAACCATGGGTTGCAACCTTATTATCTTTTGTAATTGGTGCAGGTGCCGGATTAATCACAGGATTACTACATACAAAATTGAAAGTTCCAGCATTAATTGCTTCTATTATTACAATGACAGGTTTATACTCAATCAACCTACGAATTCTAGGTCAAGCAAACTTACCTTTATTGAGTCAAAATACTTTAGTAACGCAAATGCGTCAATTAATTGCAGATAAAACTTTAGCTGTTATTGTAATTGGTATAATTATTGTTATAGCTATTGTAGCTCTATTAAAATGGTTCTTTGACACACAAATTGGTTTAGCTATTCGTGCAACTGGAGACAACTACATGATGAGTGAAGCGAATGGAATTAATACCGATTGGACCAAGATTATTGGCTTTATGGTAGCCAATGGACTGGTTGGTTTATCTGGTGGTTTACTTGCTCAAAACAATGGCTATGCTGATGTAAATATGGGGGTAGGTGCTATGGTTATTGGTCTAGCCTCAGTCGTAATTGGAGAAGCTATTGGTAAGAATTTAACTTTTGTGAAACGCCTATTAGCGATTGTGTTTGGATCGATTATTTACCGATTGCTATTACTATTAGTATTAGAATTGAACTTCAATCCAAACGACGTACGTTTATTCTCAGCTTTAATCTTAGCCGTAGCACTTGGTGTGCCAGCAGTGCGCAAACACGGTAAAAAAGTTGTGAAAAACTCACTTTCAACCAAAGAAGCATAGAGGGGAGATTGACCAATGACTAGCGTATTAACATTAGAAAATATCCATAAAACTTTTGAAGCGAAAACACCAAATGAGAACCACGTATTAAAAGGCATTGACTTAAAAGTAGAAAAGGGCGATTTCATTACCATAATTGGGGGTAATGGGGCAGGTAAATCAACTTTCCTAAATTCAATTGCTGGTTCACTATTAGTCGACCAAGGGGCTATTAAGATTGAAGATAAAGATGTTACGAGTTTAACAGCGAATAAACGTGCAGGATTGGTATCACGCGTATTCCAAGACACCCGCATGGGGACTGCTAGTCGACTAACCATCGAAGAAAATATGGCCATTGCAGACCGCCGTGGACATAAATTTGGCTTTGGCCGAGGTGTAAACAATAAGCAACGCGAAACCTTCAAAGAAGCTTTGAAATTATTAGACCTAGGCTTGGAAAATAGATTAACTGCCGAAGTTGGTTTATTATCTGGTGGTCAACGACAAGCGTTAACTTTACTGATGGCTACACTGAAAAAGCCAAAGGTCTTACTACTAGATGAGCATACAGCAGCTTTGGACCCTAAAACATCTGACATGGTATTAAAATTAACTGAAGAAGTGATTGAACGCGACCAATTAACCGCTTTAATGATTACCCACGATATGGAACAGGCCATTCAAATGGGTAACCGTTTATTGATGATGGATAATGGGCGAATCTTGATTGATATTCGTGGTGAAGAGAAGAAACAACTGACTGTACAACAATTATTAGATATGTTCAAAAAGCAATCAGGTAGAGCATTAAATGATGATGCTTTAATTCTAGGTTAAGACAAGCAAGGATATAATTATGAATTCCTTCATATAAAAATTCATTTACAAGCTGTCAGCTAAGGAAACCTAGGTATTGATACCTAGGAAGAATTAGCGAAATAGACAGCTCTTTTTGTTGATTTTACTAGGTTATCATTTATGTTTTCTCTAAATAGGTGGTAAAATATATTTAAGAGAAAAGAGGTGACTAGATGCAGTTAACGAAAACGATTAAAGTGCAATTATACCCAAGTGCTAGTGATATTGAAAAATTCGAAGAAACCCAACAACAGTTTTTAAACGCTTGTAATTTTGTTTCGACATATATCTTTGACCA
>JAEZWY010000117.1 GCA_023442905.1 Bacillota bacterium
GTCTGAGAATGGCCTTGAAGGTTCTCGTCGTTTCCTAGAACGTGTATGGCGTTTACTAGTTGATGAAAATGGCAAAATGCGTGACCGTATTACGACAATGAACACAGGTGAATTAGACAAAGTTTACCACCAAACAGTTCAAAAAGTAACGGAAGACTTTGACAACCTACACTTTAATACAGCCATTTCTCAAATGATGGTATTTGTAAATGAAGCTAATAAGGCTGAAAGCCTATACTATGAATACGTGAAAGGCTTTATTCAACTGATTGCCCCAATCGCTCCGCATTTAGCTGAAGAAATGTGGGTAATTGTTGGAAACGAACCTGGTATTTCATACGTAGACTGGCCAACATTTGATCCAGAAATGATCGTTGATGATGAAATTGAAATCGTTGTACAAGTGAATGGTAAAATCAAAGCGAAATTAAGAGTGCCTAATGATAGTGCAAAAGAAGCGTTATTAGAAATTGCACATGCAAATGAGAAAGTGCAAGAAGCAATTGCAGGTAAAACAATCCGTAAAGAAATCGTAGTACCAAACAAACTAGTCAATATTGTGGCAAATTAGTAGACATCATATTTGTCTTGTGTATAATATGATTAGTTTTTAATAAGGGGAGATGGCGTTTACATGAAAAATATTTTAATTATCCACGATGCTTCTAGCTTCGGTAAATGTTCTACAACAGTGGCATTACCAATTCTATCAAGTATGCACCTACAAGGAACTATTTTACCAACAGCCTTGCTTTCAACACATACAGGGCCAGGTTTTGAAGGATTCACATTTCTTGACTTAACTGATGAAATGGAAAAAATCGTGGATCATTGGCACTCATTTGGCTTAAAATTTGATGCAGCATACGTTGGCTATTTAGGTAGTGTTCGCCAAATCAAGTTTTTAGAGAAAGAACTGCCAAAATTATTAAAAGATGATGCAAAATTCTATCTAGATCCTGTTATGGCTGACAATGGTAGTTTCTATTATGGTTTTGACGAAGAGTATGCAAAAGAAATGTTGAATTTATGTGCGGTGGCTGATGTTATCATGCCTAACCAAACTGAAGCAAGTTTCTTGTACGGTGTTGACTATACTGAAGGTATTTGGCCACAAGAAAAAATTGATGAATTTTTAACTGTCGTACGTAAACAAACGAATGCTTCAGTTATTTTAACTGGTGCAGGTTATGATGGTGAAAATCAAACTGGTGCTTATTACTTGGACGCTGAAACAGGAGAACAAGGTTTAGCAACTGGTCCGTTTATCGGTGGTAAATTCCATGGAACGGGTGATATTTTCGGTTCAATTTTTGTTGGTGCATTAGCTAACGGTGCTTCTGTAAAAGTTGCTAGTCAATTAGCCGTAGACTATATTCCAAAAATTATTGAAAAATCACTAGAAGATCCTGATGTTATGATGAACGGGTTACAATTTGAGCTATTCTTAGGTGATTTATCCAACTTTGTTTCTAAATTAAAAGACAATCAAAATTAATATTTAGACAAATGATTAACTGGCAGTTGTGTAAAACTACATGACTGTCAGTTTTTATTTGGGATTTAATCACTTTTTCAAATGACTAGGAGTTATATGAAAAAGCAAATTTATTCTCAATAGCATACTGAATTAGTTCTAAGAAATAAGAATAAATCTATGCTAGCATCTGGGTTATATTGAACATTTAATACCTTACTTTTCTGTTATAATCATTTTGCGACTGCAGATTAGCTTGAAAACTTAAAGTCTTTTTAATCCTATCTTGATTGAAATAGTGGGGTGTATTATATAAAATGAAAGCTAAGTGTTTTTCAAAGATAAATAAAAATTTGTAAGGAGCTAAGAAATATGGGTATAGAAGATCCGAAGTTAAATCGGACTGATGAGCTAGAACAAGTAGTTCAGCCTGAGGAAGTGGATCCACTAGGTCTACCACCTAGAAAACCAAGTGCTAGCGCTCAGGAGAAAATGAATGCTGGTGCCTCTTGGATGACGATTGCCTCTATGGTATCGCGGATTTTAGGGGTCCTTTACATCATGCCATGGTATAGATGGATGGGAGAACCTCATATCGCTAATGAAGCCAATTCATTGTTTAATATTGGTTATAGTTACTATGCAATATTCTTATCAATTACAATTGCTGGGGTCCCCGATTCAATAGCCAAGCAGATGGCTTATTATAATGCTCGCGGATATTATAAAACAGCTAACCGACTATTTAAGGCAGGCCTTGCCTTGATGACTGTTACCGGATTAGTTGGAGGGGTCTTACTTTGGACCTTTGCGCCCGTTTTAGCGCAATCTACGCCAGCACGTGATTTCAATTCCGTTATCTTAGTTATTCGATCATTAGTGCCTGCATTAGTGGTCTTACCGACTATTTCAGTTATCCGTGGTTACTTCCAAGGTCACCAAGATATGAAACCATCGGCAGTCTCACAAATTACTGAACAAATTTTGCGTGTATTGTACATGTTAGGTGCAGTATATATTATTCGAGTCATCAATAACGGAGACATGGTTAAAGCTGTTACACACTCGACCTTTGCTGCATTTATAGGTGCCTTAGCAGCTTTTGGTACGCTAGCTTACTTCTTTATTCGCTACCGTAAAGGATATAGTAAAGAAGAAGCACTGTATGCGGTAAAAGAAGAAAAGTATGTTTCTTCAAAAAGCTTATTATTAGAAATTGTGATGATTGCGATTCCTTTTATTATTTCTGGTTCAGCTATCGAATTAACGCGTTTAATTGATACCAATACCTTCATGCCTATTATGGAACGGGTATCTGAATTATCACCGGATCAATTGATTAATGAATATGCCATTTTTGGTGCCAATGCCAATAAATTAGTAACCATTGTTGTTTCCTTAGCAGTGGCAATTGGTTCAACTTCAATTGCGGTGATTTCAGCCACCCATTCAGAGGAAAAAAGGTCAATCGAAGCTAAGTTGGCTAAGAAAAAACATCAAAGGCGTGTTGATAGACATGCTAATCATGATTTTCCTGAAACAAAAGGCTTAATTGGACACAATTTAAAATTATTCTCATTGGTGATGTTCCCATCTGCAATTGGGATGGCAGTTTTAGCGGAACCATTGTATGCGATCATCTTTACCCACGATCCATTAGGCACATCGTTGCTACAGTTAGCGGCTATGGTGGCTGTTACTATGGGACTGTTTTCAGTGTTAGTGGCAATGTTACAAGCAATGTCCTTTTTCAAAGAGGCTATTCTAGGTATGGTTCTTGGCGTAACTGTAAAACTAGTATTACAAGCGCCACTACTAGCTATTTTCGGTACGCCAGGCGCGCTTTTAGCAACTGGATGCGCTTTTATTGCTATTGCTGTCTTCTACTTGTGGCGATTAAAAGTACGGATTAATCTATCAATTTTAGAAGTTTTTAACCAAATTAAAGGAATCGCCTTATTAGCAGCAACAATGGGTATTGCTACTTGGCTTGTTAACCAATTCTTGCGTCGTACAATTCTGTCACCTGAAATCTCGATTGTTCACCAACTTGCACAGATTGTAATAGTTGCTGGCGTTGGTGTAGCAGTATACGTATTAGGTGGCTTACGCTTTAAACTATTAGATACCTTACTTGGTGACAAGGCGAAAATGCTTCGTGCTAGATTAGGGATGGGCCGCTATGACAAATAAAAAAACTGGCAAAAATACACAACGTTTAGATAAGTTTGTATCTAGCATGACCCCGTATAGTAGAAGTGATGTTAAAATGCTGATTAAAAAATCAGCCATTCTTGTTAATGGTGCTGTTGCAAAGAAAGCTAATCTATCGGTACATGTTACAGAGGACCTCGTTGAGGTTGATGGTCAAGAAATCGTTTACGAACCATATGTTTACATTGTGATGCATAAACCAGACGGGGTGATTTCAGCTACTGAAGATACTCGTTGGGAAACGGTCATTGACCTTTTACCTGAAGATTTAGTATTAACCTATGAACCATTTCCAGTAGGCCGTTTAGATAAAGATACAACGGGACTACTCTTAATTACTAATGATGGTCAATTCAACCATGCTTTAATGGCGCCTAAGAAACATGTGGAAAAGGAATATGCTGTCCTTGTTGATGGTATACTCACAGATACAAATATTACCCAATTTGAAAAAGGTTTAGATATTGGTCAAGGCGAAAAAACAAAGCCTGCAAAACTTTATATCGATCAAGTTGATGAAGCAACCGGGCAAAGTTTTGCTAGAGTTGTTATAGCAGAAGGTAAATATCACCAAGTAAAAAGAATGTTTCATGCAGTTGACTGTGAAGTGGTAAAACTGCATAGACAGCGAATTGGGCAATTAGTATTACCAGAATTCCTAAATGAAGGAGAATTCGTCTCAGTAAATTATCAAGACTTATATGATGCTATTTATGATAGAAAACCATTAGTTATAACAGACTAAAATCGAAAAAAGTTAGACTTCTAGTATAATCTCCTTAAGGTAGGTTCAGAAAAATGAACCTACTTTAGGGAGATTTTTTATTTTACTGTTACAAGTCTAAGTGAACGATTAAATCGCACCTTATAGTTGGGTTCGCCAGAGCAGCCAGGTGTCCGCTTCAGAAATAGCTTGCGTGATGTGCCATCACTACACCTATTTCTTCCATCGTCTCCTGGCTGGGCGCTCTGTCTCACACCCTGTTTAGTCGGGTTCGCTCGACCAGCTCAAGTCCGCTTCAGACTAATTTGCAGCTGATTGCATCAGCTACTGCATTAGTCTTCCATCGTTATTGAGCTGAACGGTCTCGCTCACACCCTTATAATTTGTTAGTTGTATTGTGTGAGCTATTCTCTATTTTGTGATAAAATAGAGTCAGGAACAAATTTCTAGGAGGATTCTAAATGACAATTAATTGGCAAGAAGAGATCAACAATCGTAAAGATGATTTAATCAATGACTTATTTACATTATTAAGTGTGAATAGTATTCGTGATGACAGTAAGGCAAGTGCTGATGCACCTGTTGGACCAGGGCCAAAAGAGGCTTTGGAGACTTTCTTAAAGATTGCTGAACGTGATGGTTTCACTACTAAAAATGTTGATAACCTTGCAGGTCATGCTGAATTCGGTGCAGGTGATGAAACGCTTGGTGTTTTAGCCCATGTGGACGTGGTACCTGTTGATGATAAATGGGATACAGATCCTTTCAAACCAGAAATTATAAATGACCGTATCTATGCACGTGGTGCTTCTGATGATAAAGGTCCTTTAATGGCCGCATACTACGGACTTAAAGTAATCAAAGAATTAGGCCTTCCAGTTGATAAACGTGTTCGTTTTATCGTTGGTACTGACGAAGAAAGTGAATGGAAAGGTGTAACACGTTACTTCGAAGTAGAAGAAGAACCGGATTTTGGTTTCTCCCCAGACGCTGACTTCCCAATTATTAACGGGGAAAAAGGGATGTATTCAGCTAAGCTAGTATTTGACCGTCGTAGTGACAAATTGCTTTCATTTGAAAGTGGCCTTCGTGAAAATATGGTACCGGGTGAAGCACATGCAGTGGTAACTGGATTGACTTCTGATGTCAATCAAATCGTTGCAGATTTCCAAGCGGCTAATCCAGAAATCACTATTATTGTAAGTCCAGAAGCTGATGCTACTGCAATTACGGTTGAAGGTAAGGGCGTTCACGCAATGAATCCAAGTGTTGGATATAATGCGGCAACTTACTTATCTAAATTATTATTACAATTAGACGATGATTTAGCCCAAGATGACCTATTGAAATTCTTAGGTGACCTATTACACTTAGACTTTAATGGTGAAAAATTAGGCATTGCTCATGAAGACGACATTATGGGTAAAGTAACAGTTAACCCTGGTTTAGTAGGCGAAGAAGACGGTAAATTATATACAGTCTTAAATATTCGTGTGCCACGTGGTAAAGATTATAGTGAAATTGATACAACATTTGCAACCCACGGTGAAACTTACCACTATCACTTTGTAGACGGTACAAAAACCAATAAAGTACCGCACTATGTACCAGCTGATGATCCGTTAGTGCAAACTTTACTAGCTGTTTATGAAAAACAAACCGGTGAAAAAGGACAAGAACGCTCAATCGGTGGTGGAACCTATGGCCGTTTATTAAAACGTGGGGTAGCCTTTGGTGCCTTATTCCCAGATTCAGTAGATACAATGCACCAAGCGAATGAATTCTTTGCTGTTCGTTACTTAATGAAATCAGCCGCTATTTATGCTGAAGCCATTTACGAATTGATCAAACCAGAAAACGCATAAAGCTATGGTAGAACGCTTAATATCATCTGTTCAAAATCAACAGATTAAAGAATTAAAGAAACTTTTTACCCGTAAAGGTCGTAAAAAAGCAGGCCAATATTTACTTGAAGGGCCGCATCTTGTTGAGATGGCCGTTCAAGCAGAAGTGAATATTGAAATGATTTATTATGTGCCGGAAAGTAGCCACCAAAATGTGACCCAATTACAAGCGCTCAAAGGGGACTTACCGCTCACTCAGGTGACACCGGAAGTAGCAAAAGCACTTAGTCAAACGGATAATCACCAGGATATCTTTGCAGTAGCTTTTCTACCAGAGACTAAAAAACTTGATATCAATCAATTATCAAAAGGATTATTGATTTTAGATCAAGTGCAAGATCCAGGGAACTTAGGTACTTTAATCCGTACTGCGGATGCTTTTGGTTACCGAGATATCTTACTAGGATCGGGTACGGTTGACTTATATAATGATAAGGTTCTAAGATCTATGCAAGGTAGTCATTTTGCCGTCAATACTTATGAAGTTGACTTGGCAGCAGTAATTCCCCAATTACAAGCAGCAGGCTATTTTATCACAACAACAGAATTAAACGACCAAGCGCAAGCAAGTAACGCTTTTGATTTAAAATCGAAAGGGAAATGGGCCTTGGTTATGGGAAATGAAGGTAATGGTGTAAGTCAAACAACCAGCCAGTTAGCAGATATGGCTTTATATATCCCAATGTCAGGATCTGCAGAATCTTTGAATGTAGCGGTTGCTGGTGCGATAGTCATGTATCAATTTCCCCTCCAAGACTAAATCATTTTTTCTAAAAATAGGTTGTGACGATGCTGTCACAGGACTTGCAAAGGGTTATGTGCGCATAGCAAAATCAGTTGATGTAAGAATTCGTTGGAAAAAGGGTGATTATCGTGACGGAACAAGAACATTATTTTTGGGAAGACGATCCAGAGTATATGCAAATCATTGTGGATATTAAAAATCATCCCTTTGTAACGGACTTAGCGTATTTTAAGCAACATATCCATGGCAATCGCTTAACCCACTCCTATCTAGTTTCTTATATGTCATATAAAGTAGCTAGATCACTAGGATGGGATTATAAGGCTTGCGCACGAGCTGGTTTATTACATGATTTATTTTATTATGTGCCAGGTGAGGTTACTTTTTCTAAAGGTACTCATCTTAGAAACCATCCTAAAATTGCTTTGATTAATGCGCGTGTGGTGACGGATTTATCACCTGTTGAGGAAGATATTATTCTAAAGCACATGTGGCTTGCCACGCCGCATTTTCCGCGCTATAAAGAATCTTATGTAGTGACATTCGTGGATAAATATATTGCAACCGGAGACTTTGTAAAACCTAGTTTAGCTAATTTGTCTCAAAAGAAAATGATGAGATCATTTAGATATTTCGTTGGTAAATTAGTTATTCCAGCACTTGCTGGAACTAGCAATCAAGAAGTTTCAATAGAAGAAAAAGAAGAATTAGCAGAAACACAAGAGGAGATTGATCAAGATGGAAATTACCATTAAACAAGCAGACTTACCGGTAATGTGTAGCAAGATGGAGCATGCTTGCAAAGTGATTGGTAAAAAGTGGAATAGCTTAATTATTGAAGTATTATTAGCAACGCCATTACGATTTGGACAATTACGTGACTCAATTAACGGTATTTCTGACCGTGTATTAATTGAAAGATTACGCGAATTAACTGAAGAGGGTATTGTGCGTAAAGAAGAGTCAGAAGCGAATGGTCACATAATCACGGTTTATACATTGACAGAAAAAGGCCAAGACTTACAAAAAATCTTCAACAATTTACATCGTTGGGCAGATGAGTGGGTTGAGCCAGCCGAATAAGGTTGACAAACCGGCCGAAAACGCTAAAATATAAAGAGAAATTACATTAACAGAAGACAATTTTTAACAGGTGTGTAGTCTAGAGAGTAAGTGGTGCTGGGAATCTTACCTACATAGTTAAATATTTTCACTTCTTGAGTAGGCTTGCGGGAGAATAGAATGCTATTTGAAAGCAGGTCCGGTCGACCCGTTAAAACGATCAATGAGTGCTGGTATAGGAATACTATACCGGAATCAGGGTGGTACCACGGTCTTTCGTCCCTTTTGTAGGGGGTGAAGGACCTTTTTTTATTGGTCTAGATACTCAATTTTAGGAACACTCATAAAAGGATAAAAGTCAGGAGATGGAAAAATGCAAATTATTGATGATTTAAAAGCAATTGAAAATCAAATCATGGATGAGATTGAAACAGCAAGCGCCTTAGCTGATATTAAAGCAGTGCGTGTGAAATATTTAGGGAAAAAGGGTCCAATTACGGAAGCTTTACGTGGTATGCGTGATTTATCGGCTGAAGAGCGCCCCCAAGTTGGTGCTTATGCCAATGAATTGAAGGCAAAAGCTAGCGCAAAACTGAGTGAAAAAGAAGAATTATTATCAGCTGCTGCCCTTGAAGCACAATTACAAGCAGAAGCCATTGATGTGACGCTACCTGGTGAAAAACCAGTAACTGGTACGAAACACGTATTAACACAAGTAATGGAAGAAATTGAAGACTTATTCGTATCTATGGGTTACGAAGTCGTTGAGGGACCAGAAGTTGAGTCTGACTTCTACAACTTTGAACGTATGAATTTACCTAAAGACCATCCTGCACGTGATATGCAGGATACATTCTACATTAACGATGAAGTATTACTGCGTACACATACGTCACCAGTACAAGCACGTACAATGGATGCCCATGATTTTGAAGCAGGGCCATTAAAGATGATCTCACCAGGGAAAGTTTACCGTCGCGATGATGATGACGCGACCCATTCACACCAATTCCATCAAATCGAAGGGCTAGTCATTGACCGTAATGTCTCATTGGCCGACTTAAAAGGAACGCTAGAACTATTTGCCCGTCATATGTTTGGGGAAGAAACTGAAATTCGTTTACGTCCATCATATTTCCCATTTACAGAGCCATCTGTTGAGGTTGATGTGACTTGTTTCAAATGTGGTGGTGCTGGCTGTAACATCTGTAAGCAATCTGGTTGGATTGAAATTCTAGGTGCTGGTATGGTTCATCCTTCTGTACTTGAAATGGCTGGTATTGACTCTACTGAATATGCTGGTTTTGCTTTTGGTTTAGGACCAGATCGTGTTGCAATGTTGAAATATGGTATTGATGATATCCGTCATTTCTACCAAAATGATTTACGATTCTTAAAACAATTTACGGAAGAGGGGTAGCAATTAATGAAAGTATCATATAATTGGTTAAATGAATTTATCGATCTTGCTGACTTGAATCCGCAAGATA
>JAEZWY010000142.1 GCA_023442905.1 Bacillota bacterium
GGATTTTACTTTACGATTACGGCGTTTCTCCTTAAAATCTGTTTCTATGGTTCCTTCATAGAGACGTTCGTTCAGTTTTGGTAATTCAACGCTTTCTTGATGATTTTTAGCTTTTTTCCGACGTTTAAACATCTTATTCACCTCCGTACATATAGTAGAATTGAGGTGTTGAGGTATCTTCTAAAACCTCTAAAACTTGTGTCATTTCATCAGCTGCATTAATTTCTGATTGACCAGTGAATAAATCTTTATCCGCTAATAGTGACATAAAGCTTGTCATCCATGATGTTGCAGAAGTTGGTGTATAATCTACAACACTAGCGGTTTCTAAGTTATTATCTGCTCTAAGCGCTGCTAAGGCATCTTTTTCATAACCAATCTGGTCAGCTAAGCCATTTTCTACTGCTTGACTACCAGAATAAATCCGACCATCAGCTAATTTTTTAACATCATCAGTAGACATGCCACGACCATTAGCTACAATATCAACAAATCGGTTGTATTTTTCTTGAATAAATGTATTCAATACATCCTTCTCAGCATCTGAAGCACCTCTATAAGACGAACCTAAATCTTTCATAGCACCTGATTTATAGGTATCCATAGAAAGTCCATATTCTTCCATGAAACCTGAGAAGTTTGGTACTTGCATGATGACACCAATTGAACCTGTTGTCGTTTCATTATCTGTATAAATTTGGTCCCCTACCATAGAGATCATGTAACCACCAGATGCAGCCATTTGTCCCATGGAAACATATATAGGGAAATCACGACTTTCTTTTAAATCCAGTAAAGCATTATATAATTCGGTACTTTCATACACACCGCCACCTGGTGAATTGACAGTCAGTAATAATCCCTGAACCTCATCATTTTCTTTAATTTCTTCGATTGCATCTAGAATTCCTTGGTAATCCATACCCTCAGAAAAAGAGCCTGCCCCAGCATTATCCATTATTGTACCGTCAACTTCCAGAACAGCTACTTGGCGATTAACATCACCAGCTTCAATAATATTCTGTGAAGCTGAGAAAGCATTTGAACCCTCAGCGAATAGATTATTCATATTCATTTGACTGGTCAACTGATTTCCGACTGCTCCTAGTGCAAGGATAATGACAGCAACAATTGCTAATATCCATGATTTTTTACTCATTAATTTAATCCTCCTCCAAATGAAAAAAGTAAATATATGTCTAAGTATATTCTACCATATGACATATATTTACTCTTCAAAATTGTGGTATTAGAAAAATTTAAGTGAATGCTTTCAAAGCATCACTGCTTTTTAGTCAAAATCAATAGTTGTAACTGATAATGATAACTCTTCTAATTGTTGTTCTGATACTTGGCTAGGTGCTTCAGTTAGCGGATCAAATGCACGTCCATTTTTAGGGAAAGCAATGACTTCACGAATATTTTCTTCGCCTGCTAATAACATTACTAAACGGTCTAAACCTAAAGCTAATCCGCCATGTGGTGGGAAACCGTAGTCTAATGCATTTAATAAGAAGCCAAATTGTGAAGCGGCAGATTCTTCTGTAAATCCTAAAGCTTTAAACATTTGCATTTGCATTTCTTTTTGGTAGATACGTAGTGATCCACCACCGATTTCATAACCATTTAATACAATGTCGTATGCTTGAGCATATACATCTTCTGGATTTTCAGCTAACTTATCAATATCTTCTTCATTTGGCATAGTGAATGGGTGGTGCATTGCGTTAAAGCGTTTTGTATCTTCATCATACTCAAGCAATGGCCAGTTTGTTACCCAAAGGAAGTTAAATTGATCTTTATCCATTAAGTCTAATTCACGACCAAATTTCAAGCGAATTTCAGATAATGATTGGTTCACTACGGATTCTTTATCAGCTACGAACACTAAGATATCACCAGTTTCAGCTTGCAAGCGCTCCATTAATGGTGCAGGATTGTCTTTGAAGAATTTCCCAATAGGACCTGATAAACCTTCATCAGTAACTTTGATCCAAGCAACACCCTTAGCACCGTATGTAGATGCAAATGGCGTTAAATTATCTAAATCTTTACGAGAATAGTTATCCCCTGCACCTTTAACGTTGATGGCTTTAACCATACCACCATTCTCAATTGCTTGATTGAATACCTTAAATTCGTATTGATCAACGATATCTGAAATCTCTACTAATTCTAAACCAAAACGCGTATCTGGTTTATCATTCCCATAGCGAGCCATTGCATCGTCATAAGTAATGATTGGGAAGTTTTCGGTGATATCAATATTCTTAGTACGTTTAACGACTGTTTTTAACATACCTTCTACTAAATCACGGATTTCTTCTTGCGTTAAGAATGTAGTTTCTAAGTCAATTTGTGTAAATTCAGGTTGACGGTCACCACGTAGATCTTCGTCACGGAAACAACGTACTACTTGATAGTAGCGATCCATACCAGCTGACATCAACAATTGTTTAAATAATTGTGGTGATTGTGGCAAAGCATAAAATTCACCAGGGTGTACACGTGATGGTACTAAATAATCACGAGCACCTTCAGGCGTAGATTTTGTTAAATATGGTGTTTCTACCTCGATAAATTCTTGATCATCAAGGTAGCGGTGAATAGTAGATACCACTTGATGACGTAATTTCATATTGTTTGCCATTTTTGGACGGCGTAAGTCAACATAACGATATTTCATACGAATTTCGTCATTTACATCAATATCATCTTCCACAGGGAACGGTGGTGTTTTTGAAATGTTTAAGATGGTTAAATCTGAAACCATCACTTCAATATCACCAGTTTTGATTTTCGGGTTAGCTAACCCTTCACCACGTAATACGACTTCACCGGTAACTTCAATTACATATTCCGAACGTAAACGTTCAGCTTCCGAAAATTGGTCACCTAAGTTTTCTACGTTAAATACGGCTTGAACGATACCTTCACGGTCACGTAAATCAACAAAGATTACGCCCCCAAGGTCACGACGTTTTTGTACCCATCCTTTTAATGTAACAGTTTGTCCAACAAATTCGTTAGACACATTTCCACAATACACACTTCGTTGCATTATATGCAGCTCCTTTTAATTTAAATCTATTTATTTAATTCTTTATAAATTTCGGTAAAATCGTTGGCAAATCTTTCTAACGGGTAAGCAGCTTCTTTACCAGACGCCATGTGCTTAATCGTGATTTGATTATTTTCCAATTCGGATTCACCTATGGTCACAACTAAATCTGCTCCTAATTTATTAGCATCTTTAAATTGTTTTTTAGGTTTAGCACCAGAGAAATTCCGGTCTGCTGAGAAACCTGCGTGACGAATATGTTGCATGATCTTCATAGCCGCTTCATCTGTTCCTTCACCGATATTCACAACATAGACATCT
>JAEZWY010000163.1 GCA_023442905.1 Bacillota bacterium
AGTTGTGGCAGGGCTATTTGAAGGGCATCGGCAGCCAGTTAATGAATCCGGATGCTTGGGACCGTCAATCGGCAGAGTGGCTGGACCATCAATATTTATATGCCTGGGTTGCGGGGTCGAATGTGAAGGTTGCTAAGGCGCTGGAACAAGAGGCGCTGGTTGTGCAGTTACCTTTGATGGGTTCGGCACAAGCGATTGACCATTTACAGTTAGAGAAATTGAAGTGGCAACCACAGGATGAGGAAGCTCCGGATGATGACGCCGCTGAATAGTCTGTAATAAGATATAGAATAATAAATGAAAAAATAACAGTATTTAGATCTAGAAGGAGGCAATCATGGAGACTGCACAAAATGATTTTACAATGCGTGTTTCCATGCTCGGCAGTAGCTCTAGCGGAAACGCTACTTATATTGAAACCCCTAAGCGAAAAATTTTAGTAGACGCAGGATTTAGTGGGAAAAAAATGAAAGAATTGTTAGCCGGCATTAATCGTGATATCAATGAGATTGATAGTTTATTTATTACGCATGAACATTCAGACCATATTAAGGGGATGGGTGTTTTGGCGCGTAAGTATGATTTAAATGTCTATGCTAATGAGGCGACCTGGCAAGCAATTGGTAGTAAGGTGGGGGTTATCCCCGTAGAAAAACAACATGTCATGGAACAAGGTGATATACTTACTTTAGGTGATGTGGATATTGTATCGGACGGTGTGAGCCATGACGCGGCTGAACCGCAGTTTTATGCCTTTCAAAAGGATAACCGCCAGTTTACGATTTTAACAGATACAGGTTATGTGAGTGATCGATTGATAGGCTTACTGAAGAATTCAGATGGTTATCTTATCGAGTCAAATCATGACTTAGATATGTTACGTATGGGCGCGTATCCTTGGTCGTTAAAACAACGTATTCTTGGTGATGAAGGGCATTTATCTAATGATGCCGGTGCACAAGCGATGATCGATATGATTGGAGATAGAACGAAACGAATCTATCTTGGTCATCTATCAAAAGAAAATAATATGAAAACCATTGCTCACCAAACTTGCGTATCCGCAATGTTGCAGGCAGATATGGGGATAAATGATCAATTTGAGGTATATGATACCAATCCTGACAAGCCGACTAGCTTGTATACACTATAAATGTTTATAAATATTTATAATTTTACCTGTAAAAAGTCATAAACAATTCAAATATACTTACTATAATCAAGGTGTTAAGAGTCTAAAATATAAATCGAGGGAGATGAGCAAATGTCTCAGTCAAATGATCCAAATAACTTAAATAACCAGCCATCAGTGGATAACCATGATGATGAACCAATTAAAAACCCAAATGAACCACATAGACCTGAAAAGAAAGAGCGTAAATTAACCGCCTTACAATCAGGCTTAATTGGGGGTGCAGTTGCTGCTGTATTAATTTCTGGTGTGGGCTATGCTGTGACTTCTGCCAACGATACAGAAGATCAGATTTCAACAGAAGAAGTGCAATCAATTGTAGATGAGGCAGTTTCTAGTGCACAAGCAGCTAATACAGCGTCTTCTGTCCAATCGACTTCACTTGATGTGACTACAGACGTTTCTGAAACAGTAGCTAATGTACAAGATTCAGTTGTCTCTGTTGTCAACATGACAGAATCTGTTTCTACATACGATCTATTTGGCTTCACTTCACCAACCCAAGAATCATCCACAACGGATTCTACAGAGCTAGAAACGTCTTCAGAGGGTTCTGGTGTTGTCTACAAGGTTGACGGCGATTCTGCTTACGTTGTAACGAATAATCATGTTATTGACGGTGCGGATGCAATCAACATTATTATGGCAGATGGTACCCAAGTCGAGGCTGAATTGGTTGGTTCTGACCCTTGGACGGACTTAGCGGTATTGAAAATTTCTTCAGATGTAGTGACTACCGTTGCAGAATTTGGCGACTCTGAAAGCCTGAAAGTAGGGGAACCTGCTATTGCAATCGGTTCGCCTTTAGGTTCTGAATATGCAACAACTGTAACGCAAGGGATTATCTCTGGTTTAGATCGTTCGGTAGCTGTTGATATAGATGGCGACGGCACATCTGACTGGGTGGCAAATGTTATTCAAACGGATGCTGCTATTAATCCAGGTAACTCAGGCGGCGCATTGTTAAATGCAGCTGGACAAGTTATTGGGATTAACTCGATGAAAGTTTCTAGTGATCAAGTAGAAGGTATGGGCTTTGCTATTCCAGCAGCTGAGGTGCAAACAATCATTGGTGAACTTGAAGCCAATGGCGAAATTGTTCGTCCGGAATTAGGTGTATCTATGGTTGACCTCAACCGGGTATCACTAGATTATCAATCACAAAACTTACAATTACCTGATGATGTCGATGGTGGTGTTTACATTGCAGAAGTGTCAGCAGGATCGGCGGCAGAAGCAGCTGGTTTACAAGCTGACGATGTCATTGTTGAGTTTGCAGGTGAAGCTGTTACGGATTCAGCATCATTACGTCAAGCCTTGTACCAACAAAAATCTGATGCAAGTGTAGAAGTTTCCTTCTACCGCAATGGTGAATTACAAACAGCGATAGTACAGTTACAACCACAAGACAGTAGTTCCACAGCCCAATAAAAAAGATTTTCTGTTCAATTACGCAGAATTTTCAAATAATATAAATGAAGCTCAACCGCCAGTTAATGTCGGTTGAGCTTTTTTTCGATGGTATAGCTTGGATCAGATGGAAAGGGCTATCTGATTTATCGGGGGATAGAAAACTTAGAGACTTGTCCACTTATCCCCACAACTTATCCACGCAGATGTGGATAAAATGGCGTGGATGTGCATAAAATATTGGTACCGGTTAAAACATTGTGGTATAAGCTTTGTGAATTGTGAACCTTTCTGTGGATAGTGGGGATAAGTATGGGGATAGATTGTATTTTTTGCAAAATGCTGATAAATCGGCTCTAATGCTTGTGGGAAATGTGGATAGTTATAAACATTAGGTAAATGAATAATAAAAAAGGTTGAGACTAGCGTCCCAACCTAATAGTTGCATAAGGGCCATTAACGAATTTCACGTAAATAGTCAGCTTTTTCAAATTTGTCAGTATTAGCAATTGCGACATAGATATCATCGGCTTGGATGATATAGTCAGCCGGGAAGGTCGTGGTTAGTGCTTCACGGCGGCGTTTGCGAATACCAATGATATTGATGTCGTAACGCTGACGTGTATTTAATGAAGTGAGTGATTTGCCCACCCATTCTTCTGGTGGACGGAATTCTACTAAAGATGTTTCGTCATCTAGGTTAATAATTTCTTCAATGGTGTTGTGAATCATACGGCGAGCAATTTGAACGCCAGATTCTTTTTCTGGTTGCACAATGGTATTTACACCTAGCGCTTCTAAAACTTTACGATTTGTTTTATTCTTAACCTTACAGATGATATGGTCGATACCTAATTCTTTTGCATTTATAACACCTAATACAGAAGCTTCAAGGTTGGTACCTGTAGAAATAACAATCGCATCACATTGGCCAAAACCAAGGTTACGCATATATTCTATATCAGTAAAATCTCCAACTGAACCAACTGTTAAGTAACCATCTAAACGGTCAATATTTTTTTCATCTAGGTCACAGGCAATGATTTCAACGCCGTTTTCAGATAATTCTTTAGCGATTGTAGAACCAAAAATACCTAAACCTAAAATACCTACTAAATTCATTTTTCCCATTTTATAACACCTATCCTATTAAAATATTTGTGTTTGTGTATTTAATATCACGTTTTTTATCTTGTTTACTCGGTAATAAAGAAAGGAACATAGTCATTGGACCAATCCGTCCGATAAACATTAATGCCATTAAAATAATTTGACTAGCCATTGAAAGGGTTGGTGTTAAATTGGCTGTTACACCAACGGTTGCAAAAGCAGAAATGGCTTCAAATAGAATATATAAGAAATCAACTTGAGGATCAAAAGTTAAGATTAAACCAGAGCCGATAATCAATAAAGTGGTATAGAGTAAGAAAATAACGAAGGCTTGACGTAATAGTTTAGCCGGAATCGTATGTTTATCAAAGTTGATAAATTCTTTTTGTCTAATTTCTGCAATAGCTAGCATTAATACTAAAGCGAATGTTGTTGTTTTTAAACCACCAGCAGTACCACCGGGACTACCACCAATAAACATAGTGACAACAAATATTAATATACTAACAGGGTGTGCCAATGTATAATCGATAGAAGCAAATCCAGCAGTACGCATGGTAACCGTTTGGAAAACAGCAGTCATGAACTTGTTACCAATACTCATCTCTCCGATTGTGCCAGTATTGTTCCACTCGAAAGCTAGAAATAACAAAGTCCCTAGCGTAATGATTAGGATAGTCATTTTTAATGCCAATTTAGTATGTGGCCGTAAATGACGAATCGCATTTTTTAAGGCAAACTTAGGTCTAGACCGGTCAAACTTTTTGATTTGGTTGGTTACATCAAACCATACTGAGAAACCAATACCACCTAAAATAATTAAAGAAACAATGGTCCAGTTAATTACGGGCTGTGTTTGTAGGGCGATCATGGATGAATTGCTTAGTGGATCAAATCCAGCATTACAGAAAGCAGAAACAGCCATAAAGATACTTAGGAAAGTACCGCGACCTAAACCATACTCAGGAATGAAATAAGTAGCAAAGAGTAAAGCACCAACACCTTCAATAATAAAAGTGTAACGGAAAATTTTACCTAACCAATTAGAAATATCATTTAGTGAACTGTTGTTTAAAGCACCGGAAACCGCAACTTGGTCACGTATGCGGACATTTTGGCCAATTCTAAAATAAATGAGCGAGATGAATGTCATCAAACCTAGACCACCGATTTGGATTAACATCATCATAATAATTTGTCCAAATGTATTATAGGTATCAAAAATGGATTCAACCCATAAACCTGTCACACAGACAGCAGAAACAGCAATGAATAGATGGTCAAAGTATGTTGCATCTGATGTGGCCACCTGGCTAATTGGTAGACTCAGTAGCAGTGAACCTACAAAGATGACGACAGCAAACGACAAAGCAATTTTTTTTGCGCTTGATAATTGACTTACCGGTTTTAGAAAATAACGCAGTGCCCTATGTATTAAATTAATTGTGATAACCTCCCATAAAGCTTGATGACTTTAAGAAATTTTAAGATTCGTTTTTCAAATACGATTAATTATAAACACTTTAGCAGAAAAATCTAGTAGAATAAAAAATAAAAAAGTTAATAACGAAATATTTGCATGATAGGAGTTATTTTTGCATGTTAATTAAAATTATCTCAGTTGGTAAATTGAAAGAAAAGTACCTAAAACAAGGCATTGAAGAGTATAGCAAACGCCTTTCGCGCTATACCAAGTTTGAAATTATTGAAGTGAAAGATGAACCGACAAAAGAAAATGCGAGTGAAACGGAAGATGAAATGGTGAAGGATGCGGAAGGTGAACGTATCTTGAGTAAAATAAAACCGGATGATTATGTTTATCTGTTAGCGATTAATGGACAAATGCTATCTTCACCAGAATTAGCTAAATCAATGCAAAGTCAAATGACCCGTGGGAAATCAAGTTTAGTTTTTGTGATTGGTGGATCCTTAGGTACGAGTGAAGCAGTCAATAAACGAGCAAATCAAGCTATTTCTTTTGGTAAAATGACTTTACCTCACCAATTGATGCGCTTAGTGTTAACAGAACAAATTTATCGCGCCTTTAGAATACAAAATAACGAACCTTATCATAAATAAAAAATGTTTCAGTAGGATAAATGGCGATTAGAATGCATGATATGTTAAGATGCAAGAGAAAGATGACTTTCTATATGGATTACGCTAAGTATACAAGTAGTAGTGAGGAGTTTAAGTATGAATATTTTCCCAATACATGCATTAGCAGATAATTATATTTGGATGATTGAAGATACAGATAGTGTTGTGGTTGTTGACCCCGGTGAAGCAGCAGAAGTTTTATCTTATATCAAAGTAGAAAAACCGAGCCAAATTGCTATTTTATTAACACATAAACATGACGACCATATTGGTGGTGTAGCGGAAATTATCCAGGCCTACCCAGAAACTAAAATCTATGGTCCAAGTGAAGTGCCAGGTTTCGATGGTATGACAATTTTAGAAGATGGTAGTCAGGTAGATATTTTAGGCCATACAGTAACTGCCTTACTTTCGGCGGGCCATACAGCTGGTCACTTAGCCTATATTGTGGATAATCAATTTCTGTTTTCAGGTGATGCTATGTTCTCGGCGGGATGTGGTCGCGTGTTTACAGGTGATTACCAAGCAGCGTTTGATGCCTTAGAAACTTTTAGTCGCTTGGACGATGATATTGCTGTTTTTGCAGGACATGAGTATACCTTAACTAATTTAAAATTCGCACATACCATTTTCCCTGAAAATGATGTAATTTCTGAAGCCTTAGCGCAAGTGAAAGTCTTAAATGACGCTAACCACCCAACCTATCCTTCAACTATTGCTAGAGAAAAAATCATTAATATTTTTATGCAAGCAGAAGATGTCACAGCTTTTAAAGATTTAAGAAATTTACGGGATAATTTTTAAAACATTCAATGTGGAAAAATATTATGGTGAGGTAGCGGATGGTAAGCTACCTCTCTTTTTTATTTATCCTCAACTACATAAGTATTTGGATTAGTGATGAATACAAATTTGTACTTTATATTGCGCTTTTTATATAAGAGAAGCATGAAGCTGACAGGGGGGAAATGAAAATAAAGCATGAAAAGGTTTGTATCTCAGTGTTTAAATTACTCTTTTTCTCATATTCATAAAAATAGCAATGTACTAATAAATAGCGGGATAATGAATTTCTTCAAATAAAATTGACTTGTATATCAATATAGCGTGATAATTTAATGGTATAAACGCTTACATTGATAATAAGGGAGGAAATTTGTATGTGGACATTTATATTGGGTGTCACCGCTTTAGTTGTAGGATACTTCACCTATGGTCGCTATATCGAGAAAAATTTTGAGCCGAATCCAGAACGGACGACGCCAGCGGAAGTTTTACAGGATGGTATGGACTTTGTGCCTATGCCAAGATGGAAAAACGGTATTATTGAATTATTAAATATCGCTGGTACAGGGCCCGTATTTGGTCCAATCATGGGTGCTTTATATGGGCCAGTCGCTTATTTATGGATCATTTTTGGCTGTATTTTTGCCGGTGCTGTACATGACTATATGTTAGGGATGGTATCACTTAGAAATAATGGGGCACAATTACCAGCCTTAGCAGGTAAGTATATTAATAAAGGCACTATGCATGTTGTAAACTTATTTGCTTGTTTACTATTATTATTAGTAGGTACTGTATTCGTTTCGTCACCTGCAGCGCTCATTCAAAGCTTATTACCAGGTAATGTTGCTTTAATTATCATTATAATTGCTATTTTTATTTACTATTTAATTTCCACAGTTTTACCAATTGACCAAGCAATGGGGAAAGTTTATCCGTGGTTTGGTGCAATATTAATTATTTCAACAGTAGCAATTGGTTTAACATTAATCTTTGGAGACCACTCAATGGTTGAGTTATCTTCAGCTACTATGGCGAATTTCCATCCTAAAGGCTTGGCTATTTTCCCAGGTATCTTCTTCACCATTTCTTGTGGAGCGATGTCAGGATTCCATGCAACCCAAGCGCCAATGGTATCACGTACAATGGAAAATGAACGTGAAGGACGTTTCACATTCTACGGTATGATGATTGCTGAAGGGGTTATCGCTATGATTTGGGTAGCTGCTTCATTAGCCCTATTCGATGGGGAGACTTTATCAGGTATGATTGATACAGGTACAGCTTCAGCCGTTGTGAATGCCGTTTCATTAGAATTATTAGGACCTGTATTTGGTACTTTAGCTATTATTGGGGTTATCGTACTACCATTATCATCTGGTTTATCTGCTTTCCGTTCTTTACGTATTATCATTGCAGACTATATCCATATGAAACAAGATACTTTACCAAAAGTAATGACCATCACTATTCCAATTTACGTGATTTCATTCTTCTTAACCTTTGTGGACTTTAATATCTTATGGCGTTACTTCAACTGGGCCAACCAAGTTACAGCGGTACTAGCTTTACTAGTAACAACACGTTACTTATTCTTGAAAGGTAAAAACTACTTCGTCACACTAGTGCCAGGTGTGTTTATGTTATATGCTGTTGTAGTCTACTTGTTAAGTGAGCCTATCGGGTTTAACTTAGGATTAAGTAACTTATCCTACTGGGGCGGAGCAGCCATTACACTGATCTTACTTGCAGTATATTGGCGCCAAGGTGTTAAGCAAAAAGAAGACATTGATCCAAGCTCAAAACTAATCAATGACCAATTACAAATTCACCAATTATATCCAGAGTTAGTAGAAGAGAAAAATTAGATGAGAGAGCCGACGTACAGAAAGGAAACGTTGGAAGATTAAGGAAGTTGATGGCGAAGCCAGCGACAACTTAATCTGAAACGCAGTCCTTTCTGGAGGCTCGAACTCGATATTAGGATGCAAGCCGACTAGATCGTATAAGCATTCAAAACAGTTACTTACAAATGAAAACGGTCGAAGCTACAATACTTCGGCCGTTTTTTAGGGTTCTATAATAAATAGTGTTGGTGAGATTCAATTGAGTCTCATCGGCACTATTTTTGTGTACGCAAAAAAAGGACATGATATCCTTATTTCAAGTAAACCTCGACGAATACTGAAAGAAGGAAAAT
>JAEZWY010000167.1 GCA_023442905.1 Bacillota bacterium
ATTTTCCTTCTTTCAGTATTCGTCGAGGTTTACTTGAAATAAGGATATCATGTCCTTTTTTTGCGTACACAAAAATAGTGCCGATGAGACTCAATTGAATCTCACCAACACTATTTATTATAGAACCAATTAACGGAGGTAGCAGTGATGAATAAAGAAGAAGCAACTATGATAGGTTTTGAAATTGTCGCATATGCTGGTGAGGCACGGTCAATTTTGGTGGAAGCTTTATCCAAAGCGCGAAACGGCGAATTTGACGAAGCTGAACGATTGGTTGGTGAAGCCAACGAAAGTTTAGTGGATGCCCATAATGCCCAAACAGATATGCTAGCTAAAGAAGCGAGCGGTGAGGATATTGAGTTAGGTTTCATTATGGTCCACGGACAAGACCACCTGATGACGACCTTGTTGTTAAAAGAAATTGTGACTGATTTTATCGAACTTTACCGTAGAGTAGGTGACTAAAATGATGGACAAATTGATTTCTCAGATTGAGAAGATGAAGCCATTCTTCGAGAAGTTATCTAGAAATATTTACTTAAGGGCGATTAAAGATGGGTTTATATCAGCCATGCCTGTCGTCTTATTCTCAAGTATTTTTATGCTGATTGCTTATGTACCTAATGTGTGGGGATTCTACTGGAGTGATGAAGTTGTTGCGTTCATTGTAAAACCCTATACCTTCTCAATGGGGATTTTAGGGCTACTCGTTTCAGCAACAACAGCGAGGGCATTAACAGATTCCTATAATAGACGCTTGCCGGCAACCAAGCAGTTAAACCGGGTTTCCACCATGATTGCGGCCATTGTTGTCTTCCTATTCTTTTCATCAACTGAGATCGCACAGGGTGAAGGAGATGCAGTTGTTGCAGGATTCTCATCTGGTTATCTTGGGACAACAGGGCTATTAGCGGCCTTTGTAGCAGCCTTTATTACCGTGATTGTCTACAACTTCTGTATGAAAAATGACGTTGCCATTCGAATGCCAGAGGAAGTACCACCAAACATTTCACAAGCCTTTACTGATGTCATACCTTTCGTGATTGCAGTCATCATTGCTTACGGGATTGACGTAGCCATCCGCGCCTTCACAGGTGTAAGCTTCGCTCAAGCGGTCATTGAAATGTTCCAACCTCTATTTACAGCCGCTGACGGTTATGTTGGGATTGCCATTATCTATGGTGCTATGGCCTTCTTCTGGTTTATTGGGATTCATGGACCATCAATTGTTGAACCAGCTATTACAGCCATAGCCTTCTTAAATATGGATGCCAACTTGGCCTTAATTCAAGGCGGGGAACAAGCAGCCAACATTATTACACCTGGTTTGCAATATTTCGTTGCAACATTAGGGGGGACAGGGGCAACATTTGTCGTACCTTATCTGTTTATGTGGTTTGGTAAATCGAAACAAAATAAAGCAGTAGGTAAGGCGTCCTTTATTCCAACCTCATTTGGGGTAAATGAACCCATCCTATTTGGTGGACCTATAGTACTGAACCCAGTCTTTTTCGTACCTTTCGTATTGGCGCCAATTATCAACGTTTGGATCTTTAAATTCTTCGTTGAAGTAATCGGCATGAACGGCTTCTCTTACTTCCTACCATGGCCAACACCAGGTCCAATCGGTATCGTATTAGGGACAGGAATTGCCCCGTTATCCTTTGTGGTCGCAGTCTTACTCATTGTGGTAGATGCACTAATCTACTATCCTTTCTTTAAGGTGTATGACAAACAGATTTTAGAAGAAGAAGCAGCTAACGAAACAGAAATTATTGAAGAACAAGCTGAAACAACTGAAAATGACGATCAAGTTTCAACTGGCAATCATATCAAAGATGAAGTATCTGTCTTAGTCTTATGTGCCGGTGCAGGAACCAGTGGGCTATTAGCCAACGCCCTAAACAAAGGGGCTAAGGAATACGATGTGCCAGTCGTTGCTGGAGCGGGAGCTTATGGTGCCCATCAAGAGATTATGGGGAACTATGATTTAATTATCTTAGCCCCACAAGTGGTGTCTAACTATGATGATATTAAGGCAGATGCTGACCGCTTGAATGTAAAATTAGTTAAAACTAAAGGGAAAGAGTATATCTCATTGACCCGTGATCCAAAAGCCGCATTAGATTTTGTGGATACTGTATTAAATGAAGACCAATAGTCAGAACAAAGTAAAGGAGTTTATGATGAATTTACCTATAGAATTCTTACTAGGTGGCGCAACAGCCGCTTATCAAGCAGAAGGGGCAACGACAAAAGACGGCAAGAGGAAAGTCGCCTGGGACGATTATTTAGAAAAACAAGGTCGATTTAAAGCCGATCCTGCGAGTGATTTCTACAATAAATATCCGATAGATTTAAAATTGTCACACGAATTTGGTGTCGATGCTATTCGGGTATCCATTGCCTGGTCACGTATTTTTCCTAATGGCGATGATGCAGAGGCGAATCAAGCAGGAGTAGACTTCTACCATAATTTATTCAAAGAAGCGCGGGCTAGAGGTGTTGAACCCTACGTGACCTTACACCACTTTGATACGCCGGATGCTTTGCATAGTCAAGGAGACTTCTTAAACCAACATACGATTGATAGTTTCGTAAAATATGCAGCCTTCTGTTTTGAAGAGTATAAAGATGAAGTCAGTTACTGGATTACCTTTAATGAGATTTGGCCTGTAATTAGTGGGCAATATTTAGTAGGAAAATTCCCACCAGCAATTACTTATGATTTCTCAAAAACTTTGCAAGGACAACATAATATGATGGTTGCCCATGCAAAAGCCATTAAATTATTTAAGGACAACCAGTATGATGGTGAGATTGGAATTATTCATTCATTAGAAACGAAGTATCCTTATGAAGGTAAAAAAGAAAATGAGCATGCAGCATTCTTGTATGATGTACTTGCGAATAAGTTTTTACTAGATGCTACCTATAAAGGTTACTATACCGAAGAAGTGATGGATGCTGTAAATGAAATACTACTAGCAAATAATGGTGAAATTCATATTACAGAAGAAGACTTAGCGCATCTTGATGCAGCGAAAGATTTAAATGACTTCCTCGGTATTAACTACTATCAAAGTAATTTTGTTAGAGCTTACGATGGTGATAATGATATCCACCATAATGGTACTGGGGAGAAAGGCACGTCAGTTTTCGCGTTACATGGTGTTGGTGAGCAAATGTTTGATATGGACATCCCTAGAAATGATTGGGATTGGTTAATTTATCCGGATGGTTTAAGAGATCAAATGGTTCGGGTAGCAAAAGAGTATCCAAACTATAAGAAGATTTATGTAACTGAAAATGGGATGGGGTATAAGGACGACTTTAACACAGAGTTAATCGATGATACGCCTCGAATTGATTACATCAGAAAGCATTTAATAGCTTGTACAGAGGCAATTGATGCTGGTGTCAATGTAGCCGGTTACTTTGTTTGGTCATTGATGGACGTCTTCTCTTGGTCAAACGGCTACAACAAGCGGTATGGTTTATTCTATGTTGACTTCGATACGCAAGAAAGATATCCCAAGAAGAGTGCATATTGGTGGAAACAATTGAATGAGAATAGAGATTTAAGCTCAAACGATATAGGATAATAGTAGTTAATTAACCATCTAAGGTGGTATACTTTAGATGGTTATTTTTTACTTTTACCTTAAAAGCTACAAATTTTACTAGTAACCTTGCACCAATAATTGTAAGTAAACTTGATCATAAAAAGAATTAAGTTAGCATAAAAGGTCGGGACTTAGTTCCGGCCTTTTTAATATGAGACTTGGAACTTAAATTTTTTAACGAGACCAATATATTAAAAGCTTTATTCAATCTAGATAAATTTGTAAATGTTTAAGATAGTTATTTCTGGTTATAAATAGATTTTGTTATACTAAGATTAAGAAATAGGTTAATGATATAAGGAGTTTCTTTCATGACAACTGAAAAAAATAAGATGATAGCTGGGCTGATTTATGACGCCAACTATGACCAGGAATTAATAGACGCCAGAGCGGATGCCAAGGAATTGTGTTATGACTTTAATCATGCACGGCCTAGTGAAAAAGTAAAGCGACAAGATATTATCCGCCAGTTACTAGGCAAAACGGGCGAGAGATTTGAAATTGCAGGGCCATTTTATTGTGATTATGGGTTCAACATTGAAATCGGGGAAAACTTTTATGCCAACCACAATTTAGTCATTCTAGACGGGGCTAAAGTCACATTCGGAGATGATGTCTTTGTTGCCCCAGACTGCGGCTTTTATACAGCCGGACACCCGCTAGATGCAGACCGTCGCAATAAAGGCTTAGAATATGCTAAACCAATAACAGTCGGCAATAACGTCTGGTTTGGTGGTGGTGTGAAAGTCATGCCAGGTGTAACGATTGGGGACGGGGCTGTCATTGGTGGCGGTTCAGTAGTCACAAAAGATATCCCATCCAACATGATTGCAGTCGGTAACCCTTGTAAGCCAATCCGTGAAATTACTGAAGCAGATGCCCGTCGTGACGGTTAATCTGCTATAATAACTATTGAGAGAGGTTGAGATAAAATGAATAATAATGACCGACTAACGCGCTTGCGTTATGCTTTAGATATCAAAGACGAAGATGTTGTAAAAATTTTCGACATGGGTGGGGCAAGTGTCACAGCTGATCAAGTACGTGCCTTCACTACTTCAACGCGAACTAGTGAAGACGAGTATGAGCGTGAGTATGAAGAAGTCTTAGACAATGAACACTTTGAACGCTTTTTAAATGGGATTATCACTTCCCAACGTGGCGTCCGTGAAGGGGCACCGGAACCAAAGCTTGAGTTAACTGACGACAATGCCAACAATCTATTATTGAAGAAAATGAAGATTGCCTTGTCATTGACCACAGAAGATTTGCATGAAATCATGGAAGATGCTGGCGGTCGTTTAACTAAAAGTGAATTAGGTGCCGTCTTACGTAAAGAAGGCCACCGCAACTACAAACCATGTGGCGACCGGTACGCACGTAACTTCCTAAATGGGTTGAAAATGCGCTACCGCGGGGAATAAATTACTGTCACATATATAGTAGATAATAGTAGAAATCAGGCTGGGGAAACCTAGTCTTTTTTCGTATAAACTGTTATAATTTCTTGACAATTGCCAGAAGAGGTGTGAAACATTGAAGAAAGATCTATATCCAACAGAAGTTCTTGAGGTGACAGTTGAGAAACTGGACCATACAGGCGTGGGTTTTGTGCGCTATATCCATCCGCCAGAAAAAGGCCCCCACGGAAAACATTTACTACTATTTATCGATAATGTCGTCCCAGGCGACAAAGTTCGCGTGACTGTGCCCAATGCCAAAGGACGTCATAAAGCCAGTCTATCATTTGACGAATTGCTGGAACCAAGTCCCATGCGGAATTTGGATATGCCAGTAGACCGAGAAATGGCTGCCGGCGCGCCCCTACAATTTATGAAATACGAAGACCAGCTAGCCCACAAAGAAAATCTAATTAAGGGTTATTTAGCAGAAGCTGGCTTTGATACCAACCTAGTCAAACCCATCATCGGCATGGACAATCCTTACCGATACCGCAACAAGATGGAATTAACTTTTGGCGTAGACGGGTCTTTAGGTATGCACCAACAAGGAAATTACCGCAAAGTTATCGACTTAGAAGACTCCATCCTAGCCCCAGAAGAGATGATTGCCATTAAAAAAGTTGTCTCCAAATGGCAAAAAGACTACCAATTCCCAGGCTTGGATAAAGATACTAAAGAAGGTTTGCTATGCAACTTATTGATGCGTCAATCATTTGCAACAGGGGAAATCATGGTCGCCATTTATGCTTTAGAAGCACCGGATGCTTATACTGAAGCCATCGAAGACCTTACCCAACGCCTTCTAAACGCGCAACCACGGATTGTTTCCTTCCAATGGTTGAAGAAAAATGGAGGTACCGAACGGTCGTATGACAATGATGTCTATCTCATTCACGGTCGTGACTATATCAACGACGAACTACAAGGTTTTAAATTCCGTATTTGGCCAGATACTTTCTTCCAAGTAAATCCTGTCCAAG
>JAEZWY010000073.1 GCA_023442905.1 Bacillota bacterium
ACTGATTAAAGATGAGGAAGCTGTAGTCAAAGATCTAAAGGCTATGCAAGGGTCAAAAGCAACTATTCAGCTGGCTGTAGAAGAATTTTTCAACCGCAGTCAACGAGCTAATGCAGCACAGCTTTCATACGACAACCAACAGCTATCTTTATTCAGTGGTTGGGTTGAGGAAGCACAGGTTGAAAACTTGCAAGCGGTTTTAGAAGACACTTTTGATCCGCAATCACTAGCAGTAATCTTAGAAGAGACTACTGAACAAGAAGTGAAAGATGACGAAGTGCCAGTTAAATTGCACAATGCTTCTATTGTAGAACCGTTTGAAATGATTACAGAAATGTATTCATTGCCAAACTACCGAGAAAAAGATCCAACTAATTGGGTAGCTGGTTTCTACATGTTATTCTTCGCAATGATGATGGGTGACTTTGGTTATGGTGTACTCCTTTGGATTGGGACACTCTTCGCCTTGAAGGTAATGGATTTACGGAAAGGGACCAAACGTTTCGTTAAATTTGGTCATATCCTATCCTATCCAACCATGTTAATTGGTTTGGCCTATGGGTCAATGTTCGGGGAAGCATTACCATTCGGTATTATTAACCCAACAGAAGATGCCTTAGTCTTGATGGTTATATCCTTGGTCATTGGTTATGTGCACATTTTTGTCGGCTTATGCTTGAATATCAAATTACAACTGAGTCGAAAAGAATATGTAACAGCATACAATGATGGGATTGGTTGGCTAGCACTATTAATAGCCTTAGCTATCGGTATTGCAGGCTTTGTCACTGGTATGGATATTTTAATCACTGTAGCAACTTGGCTAGCTATTGCAGCAGCTGCAGGTATTATCTTGGTACCAGTGATTACAGGAGATAACAAAGTAGCTGGCGCTGCTCTTGGTTTGTATAACCTATACGGCGTGTCTTCATATGTAGGGGACTTCGTATCTTATACACGACTAATGGCATTAGGTATTTCAGGTGGGGCAATCGCCATGTCCTTTAATATCTTGTTCACCATCTTGCCAGTACCTGTTCGTTTTACAGCAGGTATTCTAATGATTATCGCCTTACAACTATTTAACATGTTCTTATCATTACTATCTGCTTACGTACATAGTATGCGTCTAGTATTCGTTGAGTTCTTTGGTAAGTTCTATGAAGGTGGCGGTCGTGCCTTTAAGCCGATTCGCACATTACAAGAGTTCGTTTCATTGAAAGATGTAGAAGAAAATTAATAATAAACAAACAAAACGGAGGTTTTAAATAATGAATACATGGTTTGAATTTTTTGTGGAAAACGGCGGCCAGATCTTTGCAATGGCTGGTATTGCGATTGCAGTAGTGTTCGCAGGTATGGGTTCTGCTCGTGGTGTTGGTGAAACTGGTGCGGCTGCAGCTGCTTTGGTTAAAGACCAACCTGAAAAATTTGCGCAAACATTAATCTTACAACTATTACCAGGTACACAAGGTCTATACGGTTTCGTTATCGGGATCATGATTTACCTACAATTAGGTACAGGTATTGAATTAGCACAAGGTCTACAATACTTAGTAGCAGGTATCCCAATCGGTTTAGTAGGTTGGATCTCAGCACGTTGGCAAGGACACACAGCGACAGCTGGTTTACAAATCTTAGCTAAACGTCCTGAAAACGTATCAAACGCTATTATCTACTCAATCATGGTTGAAACTTACGCAATCTTAGCATTCGTTATTTCTCTATTATTAGTACTTTCTGTTGGTTAATCGCTGATCAAGTAGAAAAACCAAAAGAAGGAGGATAAGTCGAATGGCAGATATTCAAACTTTAGTCGATCAAGTGCTCACTAATGCTGAAAATGAAGAAAAAGAAAAGCTAGCAGCATTTGAAACTGAAATGAATGAAGAAATCAACAAAGCCAAAGCGCAAAACGATGAACAAGTTGAGAACGGAAAACAACACATCGAAAACGTTGAAGCTAGAAATTTACAAACACAAAAACAAAGTTACTTGAATACACTTCGTAACGAAAAGTTACAAGCTAAACAAGCTTTACTTGAAAAAGTATACAACCAAGCGATTGTTGAATTACAACAATTACCAAGCGAGGAATTTACTGGATTCATTAAAGGGGCTTTAGACCAAATCTCAAGCACTGAAAACTTGACTTTAACTGTAGGCGAATTCAGTCAACATCAATTTGATGCTGACCAAGTGAAAGGGTTAAACCCATCGCTTCAATTGAACGAAAGCTTCTTGCCAAAACGTTCAGGTTTCGTATTAAGTAATGAAGAAGTAGACTATAACTTTACTTTTGAGTCAATCATTGACGAAAAGAAAAAGACTTTAGCACCAAAATTAGTTAAACAAGTATTCTAAGAAAGGGGAGTGACAGCAATGCCAAACACTACATATGCACAACTGGATACAACCATTCGTGTAAAAGAAAGTAGTTTGCTAGCAAAAGAAGACTATGATGCACTATTACGTGCTAACTCCCTTGAAGATGTATTTGCTGCCCTACGTAAAACCAATTATCATATCCCAGAAGATATTGGGGAAACACATGATTTTGAAGGGTTCTTAACCCGTGATTTACGTGAAATGTATGCTGGTTTATATGAAGAAGCACCTGTAGATGAAGTGGTGGATGTATTCGCCTTGCGTTATAGCTACCACAATTTGAAAGTGTTATTCAAAGAATGGTATACAGAACGCGATTTTTCGCACATGTATATCAACATCGGCCGCTTTTCTATTGAAGCCCTGCGGACCTTAATGCAAACTGGTGAAGGTAACCAATTCCCAGAGGTCATGAAAGCTGGTGTTCAGCATGCACGTGATTACTACGATGAATACCAAGATTTAGATGGGATTTCCATTCTCTTAGACCAAGCATACTTGGGACATTTAAGAGCTATAGCAGATGAATCAGAAGATCAAGATATGGCAAACACACTCTTGATGATGATTGATTTAGAAAACTTATCTATGGTTGTTCGTGGTATGAAACAAGGTCGTTCACGTGGGTTCTTAGAAGCAGTTTTATCTGATGATGGGACTTTTGAAGAAGTGACCTTAGTCGACTTAGCTACAAGTAAAGACTATAACCGCGTCTTGGATCAATTTGCCAGCCTACCATATGCTGGGAAGTTAACTGACCGCATTAGCGCTAACGATCCAATTGACGTAGTGAAATTAGACAAGAAAATCAAAGAAATTGAAGCCGAAGAAATTCGTCAGTCAGCTTGGGTCCCATTTGGACCAATGCCCGTATTGGCTTACATTTACTTCAAGGAGAATGAAGTAGCCAATCTAAGATTAATTTTAAACGCTAAAGAATATGACTTAGATCAAGATACAGTTGAAGAAAGGATGCGACCTATTTATGGCTTATAAAATCGGTGTAGTCGGTGAAAAAGACGTCGTTGTTCCTTTTCAACTTATTGGGTTCGATGCTTATCCAGTGATCTCTGGACAACAAGCTCGGGAGACTATCCGGAAAATGGCAGACGACCACTATGGCGTAATTTATTTGACAGAAACAATCGCACAACAAATTCCAGACACCATTGCCTTTTACGATACACAAGTTACCCCAGCAATCATACTGATTCCTTCTCATAAAGGTAGCTTAGGTATTGGGCAGTCTCGTGTAAATGACAACGTTGAAAAAGCGGTTGGTCAAAATATTTTATAACAAACAACATATTCAATTAAAAAATCATAGAAAAGATAAGAGGGAGGAACAGTTTTGAAAGATGGAAAAATCATTGAAGTTTCCGGTCCACTGATTAAAGCAAGTGGCATGGAAGAAGCAGCTGTTCGTGATATTTGTTTAGTAGGTGACCTACAATTAACAGGGGAAATCCTTGAAATGCACGGCGATGTTGCTTCAATTCAGGTATACGAGGAAACTTCTGGTCTTAAACCTGGCCAAGTAGTAAAAACAACTGGGAAACCATTATCAGTTGAACTTGGACCTGGTATGTTAACGAAAATGTTTGACGGTATCCAACGACCGTTACAAGAGTTCATGGATTCAACCGACTCAAACTACTTAGAACGTGGTGTGCAAGTAGCGCCCCTAGACCGTTCAGCAGTGTGGCATTTCACCCCAACTGTTGAAGCAGGCACGCAAGTTACAGGTGGTGACATTGTGGGTACTGTTCAAGAAGGTCCCGTAATTGAACACCGTATCATGGTGCCAGTTGGCGTTTCAGGTACAGTGAAATCAATTCAAGAAGGCGACTACACTTTAGAAGATAATGTGTATGTCTTAGACACTGAGCAAGGCGAGAAATCATTTACAATGATGCAAACATGGCCAGTTCGTCAAGGTCGTCCTTTTGCCGAAAAATACTCGCCAAATAAAATTATGACAACAGGTCAACGTGTTATCGATACCTTCTTCCCAATTTCTAAGGGTGGAGCGGCTGCAGTTCCTGGCCCATTCGGTGCAGGGAAAACAGTTGTACAACACCAAATTGCGAAATATGCAGATGTTGATATTGTAGTTTATGTTGGTTGTGGTGAACGTGGTAATGAGATGACTGACGTAATTAATGAGTTCCCTGAATTGGTTGACCCTAAAACAGGTGAATCAATCATGGAACGTACGGTATTAATTGCCAACACTTCAAATATGCCAGTTGCGGCCCGTGAAGCATCTGTTTATACAGGAATCACAATTGCTGAATACTTCCGTGATATGGGTTATTCAGTAGCGATTATGGCCGATTCAACTTCTCGTTGGGCGGAAGCACTTCGTGAAATGTCTGGTCGTCTAGAAGAGATGCCTGGTGACGAAGGTTACCCAGCTTACTTAGGTTCTCGTA